>NZ_JBEZLR010000013.1:0-131852 GCF_040652275.1 Streptomyces sp. NPDC048275 | reverse complement strand
CCTCCGCCTTGCAGTTGGACGCACCAGACCCCGCTCACCAGCGTTTATAGGGCGCCGCCGATTTCCTGCGACTTGATCCGCCGGACAGGCCCTAGGCGAGTGTCAGTGCCTGGCGCCAGACGCTCAGCCCGGCCGGTGATCCCCCGCGCCCCCGTCGATCAGCTCCCGCACGATGTCCATGTGACCCGCGTGCCGTGCCGTCTCCTCGACCATGCGGATGAGGACCCAGCGCAGCGAGACCGTCGTGCCGTTCCACGACGTGCCCACGTCGTCGAGGGACAGCTCGGAGAGAGTGCGGTCGGCGGCGGCGCGGGCGCGGCCGTAGAACTCCACGATCTGCGCCGTCGTCTCGCCCTGCCCCGCGCTCATGTCCTCCTCGCTGAACGGGTCGAACCACAGCGGCTCGACCTCGCGCCCGAAGGTCGAGCAGAACCAGCCGTACTCGACGGACGCCAGATGCTTCACCAGGCCCAGCAGGTTCGTGCCGGACGGCGTGATCACCCGTCGCACCTGCTCGTCGTCGAGCCCCTCCAACTTCCAGAGCACGGCGTCCCGATGCCGGTCGAGACTCGCGTGCAGACTTTCCTTCTCGCCACCGATGTACGGAACTCGGACGGCTCCTGGATTCGTGGTCATGGGTGGACCGTAACAGTGGCCACTGACAACGCCCGTCCGTCCACCAGGCAGCACTCGTACCGCCAGGAGGCACTCGTCATTCACTCGCCGCCCCACGCGCCTCCTTGAGACGATCCACCCATGACCGCCGCCGCCACCACCTCCTTCGAAGCCCTCGTCGCCGAGGCCGTGGCCGCGCCCGTCGAGGGCTGGGACTTCTCCTGGTTCGAGGGCCGCGCCACCGAGGAGCGGCCCTCGTGGGGGTACGCGCGGGCGATGGCGGAGCGGCTGGCGCAGGCCGGCGCCGCGCTCGACCTCCAGACCGGCGGCGGCGAAGTCCTCGCCTCGGCCCCGAAACTGCCCCCGCTCACCGCCGCCACCGAGGGATGGCCCCCGAACGTGGCCAAGGCCACCGCCCTGCTCCACCCGCGCGGCGCCGTGGTGGTCGCCTCCCCGGAGCACGCGCCGCTGCCCTTCGCGGACGAGGCCTTCGACCTGGTCACCAGTCGGCACCCGGTGCACACGCACTGGGACGAGATCGCCCGCGTCCTGCGGCCCGGCGGCACGTATTTCTCCCAGCAGGTCGGCCCGGCGAGCGTCTTCGAGCTCGTCGAGTACTTCCTCGGCGCGCAGTCGGAGGAAGTGAGGAACGGCCGCCATCCCGACCGCGCCCGCGCCGCCGCCGAGGCCTCCGGATTCGACGTCGTCGACCTGCGCTCGGAACGGCTCCGCGTCGAGTTCCGCGACATCGGAGCCGTTGTCCACTTCCTGCGCAAGGTGATCTGGATGGTCCCCGGCTTCACCGCCGACCAGTACCTGCCCCAACTCCGCGCCCTGCACGAGCGGATCGAGGCGCAGGGCCCGTTCGTCGCCCACAGCACCCGCTTCCTGATCGAGGCGCGCAAGCCTCGCCGCCCCCTGGGAACCGCGGCATCCGCAAGGTCATGAGGGGATTGACCGAAAACACCCCGATGCGGGCTGTCCAGTGCGAGATGTCCGTCCGTATGCCGGACGTATGCCGGCGTATGCCGGCGTATGCCGGACGCGCGCCGGACGTGCCTGGGCAGGCCCCGCGGGGGTTTCCGCATCGTTATGGAGGGCGGCTCGTCCAGGGCGAGTGCCTCGCGTAAGTTCAGACCAATGCAATTCGCGTGAGCAAAGCTGCACGCGCGGGTGCCGCGTGGCGGAGGGGGCTGCGCGGTGCCGCGCCGCTCGCCCGGTGCGGCGTCACCGGCGGTACACCGTGACCCGCACTCCGCGCCGTACGCCCCACCGCTCCATCGCCCCGGCCTCCGCCTCCAGGACGTACCGGGCCCGCGGGCGGGGCCGCCCCACTCGGCCCGGACGCATCGTCCGCACCGCCAGGACCCGGAATTTCCGGTCCAAATAGGCGACGTCGATCGTGAACCGCATCCCCAGGGTGTGCACCGAGCTCGCCGGGCCGAGCAGCAGTGCCCCCGTGATCCCGTCCCGCCCGAGCAGCCCGCGGCGCCGGGCCCGCGCCGATTCGGCGAGTTCCAGCGGCACCGGCTCGGGTGTGCGCGGAGTGGTGAACATGGCCATGGCTGCGAAGTTAGCGGCGCCGTCAAGCGGGCGGCGCCGACGCGCGTCACCCGCCTGGAGCACGTACGGACAACTCGCCGAGGAGATCGCAACCCGGAGCAAACCCCATGGATCTCTCCGCATTTCCCGCGATTGCCTTTGAATCCGCTGCGATTCGGCCATGATCGGACCCTGAATCGGCGCTTCCACCCCCACCGTGGCGTCGCCGGGCGGTTTCGGAGAGTAGTTGTGGCACGCCGATGCACGCAGCATCACTTACGAAGGGTTATGGTGGAAACCCCCCCTCGGGCCGGTCCGTCTCCCCCCCACGGACCGGCCCGTTTTTTGTGCCCGCATCCGGCAACCCGTCGGCTGCACGCCTGCGCCCCCGTGCGCCCCCCTGGCCCCGCGAGTGCGGGCCCGGTGACTCTCCCGACACGCCGCACTCCACAGCCGTACTCCACTGCCGTACTCCACTGCCGTACTCCACAGCCTTACGCCACAGCCTTACGCCACGGCCATGCTCCGCAGCCGTAGATCCACAGCCCGGCCTCCAGCGTCCACCGAGCCGTACGGCTCCGTTGCGGCGCGGTACAGAGACCGGTCGTCCACCCGGGCGAACCTGTGCCGGGGCACTGACGCGGCACTGACACCCCTGGGCGGAGCCTTGGATTCCCGGGGGTAGGCTTCGCCCCCGGGGGACCGCCATCCGGACATGGGGTTGCGCGGAGCGAGGCCGCTCTGCCGCGCCCGTCCGATCCGCACGGAGGGGCTGACAACACGTGAACCTGCGGGACAACCTGCGCCGTCTGCTGGTCAGGTTCTATACACGCAGGGTGGAGGGCCACCTCGACCACGACCAGGTGCCCAAGCACATCGGGGTCATCATGGACGGCAACCGACGCTGGGCGAAGGCGGCCGGCAGCACGGCCGCCCAGGGCCACCGCGCCGGTGCCGACAAGATCGAGGAATTCCTCGGCTGGTGCTCCGAGACCGATGTCGAGGTCGTCACACTCTGGCTGCTGTCGACGGACAACTTCGACCGCCCCGCGGACGAACTCGTCCCGCTGCTGGAGATCATCGAGGGCGTCGTCCGTACCCTGGCTGCCGACGGCCGCTGGCGTGTGCACCACGTGGGCACGCGGGACATCCTGCCCTCGCAGATGCAGACCGCCCTCAAGGAGGCCGAGGAGACCACCGCGCACGTCGACGGGATACTCGTCAACGTCGCCATCGGCTACGGCGGCCGCCAGGAGATCGCCGACGCCGTGCGCTCGATGCTCCTCGACGCCGCCGACAAGGGCGCCTCGATCGAGGACGTCGCCGAGTCCGTGGACATCGACCTCATCGGCAAGCACCTCTACACCAGCGCCCAGCCGGACCCCGACCTGGTGATCCGCACAAGCGGCGAACAGCGGCTGTCCGGATTCATGCTCTGGCAGACCGCGCACTCGGAGTACTACTTCTGCGAGGTCTTCTGGCCGGCCTTCCGCAAGGTCGACTTCCTGCGCGCCCTGCGTGACTACGCGGCGCGACACCGCCGCTACGGAGGCTGACCCCCAGGGGTCGCCAGGGGTTCTCAGGGGTGCACGTCATCTGGTGTTAACGAACGCTTGGTCACCTGGCCTGGCATGGCCTTGCGCGTTCGAGGGCATAAGCCATGCAGGTCGACGCCCGAACCACGGGTGTCGTATCTCAGCGGGCGGCACGGGGCCGTCCGCCCGGGAGGCCCTTTGCACCAGCCCGACCGTGTGGTCACAGCACGGACGAAGTGGAGGGCCGGTCCCCGGCCCGCGCAGCGCGGCCGTCGACCGGTCCAGATCTCCTTCGTCGCTCCCCGACCTCATCCGAGGGGGTACGTCCTTCCGTGGTGACCAGCACAAAGCGCCATAAGCCAGACCGGCGCACCTATGTTCTCGACACCAGCGTCCTGCTGGCCGACCCGAATGCCCTGAGCCGCTTCGACGAGCACGAAGTCGTGCTGCCGATCGTCGTGGTCACGGAGTTGGAGGCCAAGAGGCACCATCCCGAACTCGGCTATTTCGCCCGGCAGGCCCTGCGCCTGCTCGACGAGTTCCGGGTGCGGCACGGCCGCCTCGACTCTCCCATTCCCGTCGGGGATCTCGGCGGGACCGTGCGCGTCGAGCTCAATCACTCGGACCCCAGCGTCCTGCCCAGCGGGTACCGCTTGGGGGACAACGACTCCCGCATCCTCGCGGTCGCCCGCAATCTGCAGGCCGAGGGGTACGACGTCACCGTCGTCTCGAAGGACCTGCCGCTCAGGATCAAGGCCTCGTCCGTCGGCCTCCTCGCCGAGGAGTACCGCGCGGAGCTGGCCATCACGGGCTCCTCCGGCTGGACCGGAATGTCCGAACTGACCCTGCCCGGCGAGCAGGTGGACGTCCTCTTCGAGGAGGGACACGCGTATGTCCCCGAAGCGGCCGACCTGCCCGTGCACACCGGTCTGACGATCCAGTCGGAGCGCGGCAAGGCCCTGGGCCGCGTCACCTCCGAGGGCAACGTCCGGCTGGTGCGCGGCGATCGGGAGGCCTTCGGCATCAAGGGCCGCAGCGCCGAGCAGCGCATCGCGCTCGATCTGCTGCTCGACCCGGACATCGGGATCGTGTCGATGGGCGGCCGAGCCGGCACCGGCAAGTCCGCGCTCGCGCTCTGCGCCGGTCTGGAAGCCGTCCTCGAGCGGCGCCAGCACCAGAAGGTGATGGTCTTCCGGCCGCTGTACGCCGTGGGCGGGCAGGAGCTCGGCTATCTGCCCGGCTCCGAGTCCGAGAAGATGAGCCCCTGGGCGCAGGCGGTCTTCGACACGCTGTCGGCGGTCACTTCGCGGGAGGTCATCGAAGAGGTCACCGCGCGCGGCATGCTGGAGGTCCTGCCGCTCACGCACATCCGCGGCCGCTCCCTCCATGACGCCTTCGTGATCGTGGACGAGGCGCAGTCACTGGAACGGAACGTCCTGCTGACCGTTCTGTCCCGAATCGGCGCCAATTCACGGGTGGTTCTCACCCATGACGTGGCACAGCGGGACAATCTGCGCGTCGGTCGGTACGACGGTGTGGTCGCCGTCGTGGAGAAGTTGAAGGGGCATCCGCTCTTTGCGCATGTGACCCTCAATCGTTCCGAGAGGTCCCAGATCGCGGCACTTGTGACCGAAATGCTGGAGGACGGACAGATCTGACCCGTCCCGTCACCACCTGGGCCTGATTGGTCAAAGGGTGGCGGATACACGGTAGTTGGCGCCGCCCGGCGAAGGCGAAAACCCTAGCCGGGCGGCGTTGTCGTGCGCGCTGCTTTCCAGAAAACTCCTGGGGCAAACGGGGTGTGAGCTTTCACACGCAACTGGGAATTGCCTCGCGGCGTCCGGTTGCGGCAGAGTCTCAGTCCTGTCAGGCCCCGCATACGACACACCTGTACCCCCAGCGGTACGGCACCTCAGGAACACTCAGAACTCCATAGAGTCGTCGTATGCCGCCCGCGCACCACGCGGCGCTCCCGTCAAGGGAGTTGCCCACCGGGCCCGTGCCTCCCGTGACCCCGCAGTTGGGAGGCCAGCGCCAGGGGCACGATTGCGTCCGCGAGGGTCACCTGTGCGGGCGATGCTGGAAGGAAACCGTGTGAGCCGGATTTCGGTCCGGGGATTCGCAGTGGCCTCGGCCACCGCGGTCACCGCTGTTGGCGCCGTCACCGGTGTTGCCTCAGGCAGCACTGGACAACCGTCGAGCGACGCCGAGGCAACGGCGAGTGACTCGACCCTCCTCGCGGACATACCCGTGGGCCAGCAGGCCCAGGTGCAGACCGCGTCCCTGACGCAGCAGGCCGACGTACAGGCCATCGCCGCGGACGCGAGCGCCAAGAAGGACGCGGAGGAGGCTGCCCGCAAGCAGGCGGCCAAGGACGCGGTCGCGAAGCAGGAGGCCGCCGAGAAGGCCGCGCAGGAGGCCAAGGAGCGCGAGGAAGCCGAGGAAGCGGCCAGCCGCTCCGCGACGCGTGAAGCCTCCAGCTTCAGCGTCCAGGCCTCGTACACCACCGCGCAGGTCCAGGCGATGGCTGCCCAGATGGTGCCAAGTGGTCAGTTCCAGTGCTTCAGCAACATCGTGAACCACGAGTCCACCTGGAACTACCAAGCGGTCAACCCTTCTTCCGGCGCCTACGGTCTCGTCCAGGCCCTGCCCGGATCCAAGATGGCGTCCGCCGGCGCCGACTGGCAGACGAACCCGGCCACCCAGATCAAGTGGGGCCTCAACTACATGGACAGCCGCTACGGCAGCCCGTGCGGGGCCTGGGAGTTCTGGCAGGCCAATAACTGGTACTGAGCCCCACGCCGCACCTCGGCCGCTCAACCTTTCGAAGCCCCTCCCCGTCCTACGGGGAGGGGCTTCGGCCATGTACGGTCGGAGCGCCGGGCCCGACACAGGCTTTGGCGCCCTCGAGAGGAAGAGACTCCAGGGGGGAGTGGTGGGGAGCAGCGGGGGAAAAGGACGGTTCATGTCGCGAGTGCCAGGGTGGCTCGGTCGGCTCGGCGCCAAACTGACCGAGCTGGGGGAGCGGTTGGACGAACGCCGCGCCGAGGTGGAGAAGGAGTCGGGGGGCTCACTCGACAACGGGGACACGCACGACTCCAGGGAAGTGTTCGACGCCCCGGACGCCGGCGGTTCGGGCGACTCGCGTGACTCTCGGGACGTACCGGAGGACACGAAGGGGCCCGCGCCGACTGCGGGGGCGGGGCCGATGCCTGCCGCCGGTCCCATGCCCGCTCCCGCTCCGGCCTCAACTCCGGTTTCGGTGTACGCCCCCGAGGTGGCCACGCGCCCCGATCCCGCGCTTGCCGTGCCTTGGGGAGTGCGGGTCGCGGCCGAGGCCGGCTGGCGGCTGCTCGTCCTCGCGGGCACCGTCTGGGTGCTGATGCGGGTCATCAGCGCCGTACAGCTGGTCGTCCTCGCGTTCGTCGCCGCACTGCTCATCACCGCGCTCCTTCAGCCGACCGTGGCGCGGCTGAAGCAGCTCGGGTTTCCGCGCGGCCTCGCCACCGCGCTCACCGCGATCCTCGGCTTCGTCATCATGGGGCTGGTCGGCTGGTTCGTGGTGTGGCAGGTCCAGGAGAACATCGACAACCTCTCCGACCAGATCCAGGACGGCATCGACGAGTTGCGCAGGTGGCTCCTCACCAGCCCTTTCCATGTGACGGACAAGCAGATCAACGAGATCGCCGAGAACCTGCGGGACGCGATCGGCGCGAACACGGACGCGATCACCTCAGCGGGCCTCGAAGGCGTCACGGTCATCGTCGAGGCGCTGACCGGGATCCTGCTGACGATGTTCTCGACGCTGTTCCTGCTGTACGACGGCAAGCGCATCTGGCAGTGGACGCTGAAGCTGGTGCCGGCGGCGGCCCGGCCGGGCGTGGCGGGCGCGGGTCCGCGGGCTTGGCGGACGCTGACGGCCTACGTCCGCGGGACGGTGATCGTCGCTCTCATCGACGCCATCTTCATCGGTCTCGGCATCTACTTCCTCGACGTGCCGATGGCCGTCCCGCTGGCCGTCTTCATCTTCCTCTTCGCGTTCATTCCGCTGGTCGGCGCGGTGGTTTCGGGGGCGTTGGCGGTGGTGGTCGCGGTGGTGACGCAGGGTGTGTTCACGGCGTTGATGGTCCTGGTCGTCGTGCTTGCCGTCCAGCAGATCGAGGGCCACATTCTGCAGCCGTTCATTCTGGGGCGGGCGGTGCGGGTGCATCCGTTGGCGGTGGTGCTGTCCGTCGCGGCGGGTGGGCTGGTCGCCGGGATCGGTGGGGCCGTGGTGGCGGTGCCGCTGGTGGCGGTCACCAACACGGTGGTGGGGTACTTGCGGGCGTACTCCCGTGAGCCGGCGCTGCGGCAGGCTCCGGAGCCGCGGGGGGCGACGGCGCTCGATGTGGCGCCGGTACGCCCGCCGTCACCGTAGGACGTTCCCTCGCCCCCGCCGCCCCTACCCGTCCCATCCCGTTCCTGGGGGCTCCGCCCCCAGCCCCCCGCCAGGCATCCCAGCCCGTCATGGGGGTCCCCCCTGCTCGAGCGAAGCCGAGAGCTTGGGGGAGGGTAGGGGCGGCGGGGGCGAAGACAGCTCTAAGCCCCGCCCACCGCGAAGGTGAACGGGGCCTGGAGGAAGGAAAGTCGGCGGAGCCTACTCCGCGAGAACCGCCTCGGCGTCCAGCGTCGTCCCGACCGCCTGAATCACCGCAGCGATCTTGAACGCTTCCTGGATCGTCTCCCGGTCGACGCCCGCCTTACGAAGCACCTGCTCGTGAGAGTCGAGGCACTGCCCACAGCCGTTCACCGCGGAGACGGCCAGCGACCACAGCTCGAAGTCGACCTTCTCGACACCGGGGTTGCCGATGACGTTCATCCGCAGACCGGCCCGCAGGGTCCCGTACTCCGGGTCGGAGAGCAGGTGCCGCGTCCGGTAGAAGACGTTGTTCATCGCCATGATGGCGGCAGCCGACTTGGCGGCGGTGTACGCCTCCGCCGACAGGTTCGCCTTCGCCTCGGGCTCCAGCTCCCGCAGCACGCGAGGCGAGCGCGAAGCGATGGCGCACGCCAGCACCGTCCCCCACAGCTGCTGCTGCGGCAGGTCGGAGTTGCCGATGACCGAGCTCAGGTTGAGGCGCAGGTCCTTCGCGTAGTCCGGTACGGCGGACTTCAGTTCGTCGAGGGCCATGGAGGGTTACTCACCCGCCAGGAGCGCCACCGGGTCGAGGGTGCTCTCGCCCTTGGTCCAGTTGCACGGGCACAGCTCGTCGGTCTGGAGCGCGTCGAGGACCCGGAGGACCTCCTTCGGGTTACGGCCCACCGAACCCGCGGTCACCATGGAGAACTGGATCTCGTTGTTCTGGTCGACGATGAACACCGCACGCTTGGCAGCGCCGTCTTCGCCCAGGATTCCGAGTGCGGAGCTGAGTTCCTGCTTGGTGTCGGCCAGCATCGGGAAGGGCAGGTCGCGCAGGTCGTCGTGGTCCTTGCGCCAGGCGTGGTGCACGTACTCACTGTCGGTGGAGAAACCGAGGATCTGCGCGTCGCGGTCCTGGAATTCCTCGTTCAGCTTTCCGAACGCGGCGATCTCGGTCGGGCAGACGAAGGTGAAGTCCCGAGGCCACGCAAAAATGATCTTGAACTTGCCCTCGTACGTCTTGTGGTTGATCTCCTCGAACTCCTTGCCCTTCTCGAGCGAGACGCAGGCCATGAGTTCGAACTCGGGGAACTTGTCACCGACAGTGAGCACGCGCTCTCCTTGCAGCGAGGAAACGCCCTCTTTGAGAGCGTTTCCCATGGGTTGGACCGCGTCGATGTTGGCACAGGCTGCATTGATTAGGGAAATAGCTACACTTGGGCAGGTTGATCGAGTACAGCTATCAGTGACTATGAGTAAGAGGTACGGCCATGGTGAGCCCTCTGGGCAAGGCAAGCTCTCTGGGCAAAACAGGCTCCAAGAGGAACGGGCGGCGTCAGCCCAGCCTCGCCCAACTGCGCGCTTTCGCCGCCGTGGCCGAGCATCTGCACTTCCGGGACGCGGCCGCCGCGATCGGCATGAGCCAGCCTGCGCTGTCCGGCGCGGTCTCCGCACTGGAGGAGACGCTCGGGGTCACCCTGCTGGAGCGCACGACCCGCAAGGTGCTGCTCTCGCCCGCCGGTGAGCGTCTCGCCGTACGGGCGAAGGCGGTGCTCGACGAGGTGGGCGCGCTCATGGAGGAGGCGGAGGCGGTGCGGGCGCCGTTCACCGGGGCGCTGCGCCTCGGCGTCATCCCCACCGTCGCGCCCTACCTCCTGCCCACCGTCCTCAGGCTCGTCCACGACCGTTACCCGGACCTGGACCTCCAGGTGCACGAGGAGCAGACGGCCAGTCTGCTGGAGGGGCTGACGGTCGGCCGCCTCGATCTACTGCTCCTCGCCGTGCCGCTCGGTATGCCGGGCGTCGCCGAACTCCCCCTCTTCGACGAGGACTTCGTGCTCGTGACCCCGCTGGACCATGAGCTGGGCGGCAGGGAAGGCATCCCCCGTGAGGTTCTGCGCGAGCTCAACCTCCTCCTGCTCGACGAGGGTCACTGTCTGCGCGACCAGGCCCTCGACATCTGCCGGGAGGCGGGACGCGCGGACGCTCCCGTCACCACCACCGCCGCCGGCCTGTCCACGCTGGTTCAACTCGTCGCCGGCGGGCTCGGTGTGACCTTGTTGCCGCGCACCGCCGTCAAGGTCGAGACGACCCGCAGCAACCAGCTCCTCACCGGGTACTTCGCGGACCCGGCGCCGACCCGGCGGATCGCGCTGGCGATGCGTGCGGGGGCGGCGCGCGGGGCCGAGTACGAGGAACTGGCCGCAGCGCTGAGGGAAGCGCTGCGGCCGTTGCCGGTACGGGTGCTGTAGCAAGCGGAATACATGGGGCGGGCCGAAAACGCGTACCGGGTCGGAGAGTTACTCCGTGCGCAGTCCCTCGGGCCGCATCATCCGTACCAGCGGCGGCAGGCTCAGCAGCGTCACCACCAGGACGACCAGCGCGCCCATGCCCGTCATGGACAGCACGCTCATCCAGTCCACCGTGACCGGGGTGCTGGTCATCTTCAGCAGGACCGTGCCGAGGGTCAGGCCCACCGTTGCCGCCAGCGCGAGACCGATCCCGACCGGGACCGCGGTCTGCCACAGCACCGACAGGCTCAGCGTGCGGCGCCGGGTGCCGAAGGCGACCAGGGCCGAGAGCAGCTTCCTGCGCTCGCGCAGCTGCTCGAGCTGCGAGACCAGCAGGCTCGCGCCGATCAGCGCCAGTACACAGGTCGCCCCGATGAACAGGCCGGTGCGGATGGACGAGTAGCGCTGCGCGTCGGTGGTCATGATCCAGTCCGAATCCCTGGTCAGCGGATCGATCTTCGCCATGGTGTTGCGGACGAGCTCCTTCACGTCCGGCACGGACGTGTCGATCCGGAGGTAGACCTCACTCCTGACCGCCGTGGCTGCCTCCTTGGGCAGCGCGCCCGGGGTGACCAGGATCCCCCCGCGCTCGGAGCCGAACGGGTCGAGGCGGGTCCCGGCCTTCTTGATGCCCTGCGGCACCGTCCAGGCGATCTCCTTGTCCTTGATCCAGTCGGTGTAGGAAGGCTCGATGTAGAGCTTGCGGCCGGGCTTGCTCAACTTCGGTGTGTCCGTGTCGTACTCGGCGCCCAGTGCGGCGAATATGTCGCCGTCGCGACAGGAGGGCACCTTCGCCAGTTTGCGCAGTGTCGGGCAGTCGGCGACCGTGAGGCTCGAGGTCAGCTGGGGGTCTTTCTTCCGGTCGCCCAGCGTGGCTTCGGAGAACGCCATCGTGTCGAGCACGCCCCGGGTCTGCGCCAGCTGTCGGTCCGCGTCGGCGAGCGAGGCGCCGAACGGCAGGGTGATCGACATCTGGACGTCCGAGCGGTCCCTCCCCGAGGGCGAGGGCTCCGAGTACGCGGCCGAGGTCCCGGAGAAGAGCATCTGCAGGGCGATCGCGCCGGCCACCGCCACCGCGATGCCATTGACCATGCGGGCCGCCGAACCGGAGCTCAACTGGAGTCTGCGGACGGCCAGTTGCCAGGAGACGCTGCCCGAGCCGAGCCGGGCGACGACGGCCTCCACGACCCACGGCAGCAGCGCGGTGATGCCGATCAGCAGCAGGATGACACCGCCGCTCACCATGTACTGGTTGAAGCTTCCGTTCTCCCGGCCCTGCCCGATCATCGGGTAGAGCAGCGCGAGCCCGGCCAGCGGCAGCAGCAGCCGCCACCACAGCCGGCGTCGCGGGGGTCTGACCGTGCGCACCACGCCGAGCGGTTCGATGACCACCCCGCGCATCGCGAGCAGCGTCACCGCCACCGCCGCGGCCGGAACCGCGACCGCGACCAGCAGGGCCAGCGCGAGCGACGGGTTGAGGTAGCTGGGGAACACGCTGAAGCCGAGGAGCTCGACGGAGCCCGCCACCTGACGCCCGATCATGAAGAACCCGGCGCCGAACACCAGCCCCAGCACGGCACCGGCCAGCGCCTCGCCGGCGGCGATCCGGCGGGTCATCCAGCTGTCCGCGCCGACCAGCCGCAGCGCGGCCAGCCTGCGGTCGCGCCGTTCGCCGCCGAAGCGTACGGCCGCGGCGATGAAGACGCCGACCGGCATCAGCAGCACCACGAAGATCACCAGGATCATCAGGATCAGTACGGGGTCCCACGGCTCGGACTCCGGCCTGTCCGGAGACCCGAACTTGTCGATCCGCACCACCCAGGCGCCGTCGATCTGCGGGGCGAGCCCCTCGGCGCCCGTGATGAAGGAGAGTTCGTGCGAACCGATCAGTCCGCTCTCGCCGATGGTGCCGACGGTGCGGTACGGCAGGCGTTCACGCAGCAATTTGCCGCCGTCGGACTTCAGCAGGCGGTCGAGCGCGGGCGAGACCACCATCTCGCCGGGTTCGGGGAACTCGTCGACCCCGGGGGGCAGCGGTGCTCGTGCGCCCTCGGGCTCCAGCGCGCGCCCCCGTATGTCCTTGTCCTGGAACGTCGTGTCGACGTCGGTGACGATCAGCGTGTCGTCCGCCGCGGCCTTGTTCATATCGCTGTAGGTGAAGTCCCTACGGGCGTCTTCGCGATCGGCCCGTGCCGCGAGCATGTTCGGTATCGCGGCGGTGAGCAGCAGCAGCGCCACGCCGAGGCCGACACCGACGGCCGTGAGCAGGACCCGCGCCCAGCCCTCGCGGCCGCCGGTGAGCGCGAACTTGGCGCCCATCGACAGGTCCTTGGCCCAGTTCATATGGCCCGCTCCATGTCACGGGACTTGCCGTCGCGTACGACGATCTCGCGGTCGGAGTACGCCGCGACCCGCGCCTCGTGCGTGACGAGCACGACGGCGGCGTTGGTCGAGCGGGCCGCCTCCGTGAGCAGTTCCATCACGCGCTCGCCGTTGAGCGAGTCGAGTGCGCCGGTCGGTTCGTCGGCGAACAGCACGCGCGGGCCGGTGACCAGCGAACGGGCCACGGCCACCCGCTGTCCCTGGCCGCCGGAGATCTCGCCGGGGCGCTTGCCCCCCAGGTCGTCGACCTCCAGGCGTTCCATCCAGGACAGAGCTGTGCGCTCGGCCTCCTTGCGGCTGGTGCCGTTGAGCCGCAGCGGCAGGGCCACGTTCTCGACGCAGGTCAGCTCGGGGACGAGCTGCCCGAACTGGAACACGAACCCGAACTCGCTCCGGCGCAGGGCGCTGCGCTGTGCGTCGTTCATGGTCGCCATCTCGCGTCCGGCGTACAGGATCGAGCCCGAGTCGGGCGGCACGATGCCGGCGAGGCAGTGCAGCAGCGTGGACTTGCCGGAACCGGAGGGCCCCATCACGGCGACGACCTCGCCGGGGTGGATGGAGAACTCGGCGCCGTCCAGCGCGGTGGTCGGACCGTACGTCTTGCGCAGCTCCGACGCGGTCAGCAGGGAACCAGGGGGAGGAGTCATCGGGTCACCATCTCGGCGAGCTTGTCGAGGCGGGCGGCGGTGAGTTCGAGCCACCGCAGATCGGCCTCGAGGTGGAAGAGTGCGTGGTCGCAGATCAGCTGGTCGGCGAGGTCGCCCTTGCGCTTGCGGTCGGTCAGGATGCGCATCATGCGCAGATGCTCGGCGCGCTGCGTGTCGAGGATGTCGGACGCGTCGCGGTGGGTGAGCAGCGCGAGGACGACCTTGGTGTAGAGGATCGACTGCAGATAGGGCTCGGGCTTCTCCGGCGTCGCGAGCCACTGCTGTACATCGGTGATCCCGGAGTCGGTGATCGCGTACCGCTTGCGCTCCGGGCCGCCGCCGGCCTCGATGCCGTCGACCTCTACGAGGCCGTTCTTCAGGAGGCGCGACATCGTCGAATAGACCTGGCCGTAGTGCAGCGGCCGATCGTGACCGAACTTCTCGTCGAAGGCCCGCTTCAGGTCGTAACCGTGTCGGGGCCCGGACTCCAGGAGTCCTAGCAGAGTGTGACCGATGGACATGTGCGGCACTCTACACACGGCGTATACACCCCGCGTATACACGCCGCGTATAGGTCGCGGCAGAGGGTGCTGGTCCGCAGGTCAGGCTTGATTGTCACGGTTCTGTCATGAGGCTTTTTCGCCCCGCCGCACCGCCCCTACCCGTTCCCGTCCCTTCGAGGCTCCGCATCTCAGCCAGTCCGGCGTTTGAGGACGAGGCCGTCCAGGCCGAACGGGGGTCTGGGGGCGGAGCCCCCAGAGATGGGACGGGTAGGGGCGGCGGGCGAGGAAACTCCGGGGCGTCTACGCCTCGGGCTCGTCGGAAGACGGCGGCCGCCCACGGCGGGGGATCGGCCCCGCCCCACCCGGCAGGCGGCCGGACTCCGCGAGAGCGCGACGCAGCAGGAACTCGATCTGCGCGTTGGCCGAACGCAGTTCGTCCCCCGCCCAGCGGGCGAGCGCTTCGTAGACGAGCGGGTCCAGCCGCAGCAGGACCTGCTTGCGCTGCTGCGGTCGGCGCCGAGGGGTCGAGCCCTCCGAGGGGTCCGTCACTGGTAGAGAGACCCCGTGTTCAGGACGGGCTGCGGCGCCCGGTCTCCGCACAGCACCACCAGCAGGTTCGACACCATGGCCGCCTTCCGTTCGGAGTCCAGCTCGACAATGTCCCGCTCGGCGATCCGGTCCAGTGCCGCCTCGACCATCCCCACCGCACCGTCCACGATCTGCCGCCGTGCCGCGACGACCGCCCCCGCCTGCTGGCGCTGGAGCATCGCGGAGGCTATCTCGGGAGCGTAGGCGAGATGCGTGAAGCGCGACTCGATGATCTGAACCCCGGCGGCCTCCACGCGCGCGTGCAGTTCGACGGCGAGCTTCTCGGTGATCTCCGCGGAGTTGCCGCGCAACGACAGATCGTCCTCGTCGTGCGCGTCATAGGGGTACTCGATCGCGATGTGCCGTACGGCCGCCTCGGTCTGGGTGGCGACGAACTCCAGGAAGTCGTCCACCTCGAAGACGGCCTGCGCGGTGTCCTCGACCTTCCAGACCACGACCGCGGCGAGCTCGATCGGGTTGCCGTACGCGTCGTTGGTCTTCAGGACCGCGGTCTCGTGGTTGCGCACCCGGGTCGAGATCTCCTCGCGGGAGGTGAAGGGGTTCACCCAGCGCAGCCCGTCCTGCCGGATCGTCCCCTTGTACCGCCCGAAGAGCTGGACGACCCGGGCCTCGCCCGGCGCCACGGTGTTCAGCCCGGACATCGCGACGAACGAGGCGAGGACGACCAGGATGCCGCCGCCGATCAGCGCGGCCTTGCCGCCGCCCGCGGTGAACGCCGCGGCGCTCGCGATGATCACGGCGCCGAGCAGCAGCCCGACCAGTGCGGACGCCAGTGCGAACCCGCCGCCGACGCTCTGCGCGGCGAACTCCCGCACGCGCGGGGCGGGCATCCGGGGCGCGTCGGCGGTGGGAGTGGAGTCGTCCATGGACATGGTGGGTCCCCCGTTTCGTACGGCATTGCTTGGATCGCTCGGGCTGCTCGGATCGCTCGCTTGTATCTATCTAAGTGATAACACTTTAGCTCGAGTCTTGTCCCGCATGGCAACCTTCCGCCGCTCTCGTACGTCGGTTCTGTTGAGGTGGGTGGGCATTGCGTGCTGATTGTCACGTCCGTAAAAGTGCGGATCGGCATGCCTTTGTCATAGGGCGTGGTGTTAGTTTGCTGAGCTGACCCGAGCGACGAACCTGTGTGACGCGCGAAAACGAACGCGACACGAGAACGCGTGAGAGAACGTGGCAGCACACGCGTACAAGAGAGCGCGACCCGAGAGCGAAGCGGAGCGGACGGAGCCATGGGACGAGCGGAAGAGAGACGAGCGCGGTCGCGTGGCGGCCGCCGCGCCACGACCATGCGCTCGTCGGGAACCAAGTCCGGCCGCAGTGGCATACGCCGGTTTCTCAACTGGAAGACGATCCTCGGCACGTTCTTGGGCTTCTGCCTGCTCGGCATGGGCGCCTTCATCGTGCTCTACCTGGTCGTGTCCGTGCCCGAGGGGAACGCGGCCGCCCAGTTGGAGAGCAACGTCTACAAGTACAGCGACGGCACCGTGCTCGCCCGCACCGGCGAGGTCAACCGTGAGGTCGTGGACCTGGCCAAGGTGCCCAAGGACGTCCAGCTGACCTTCGTCGCCGCCGAGAACAAGTCCTTCTACGAGGACGCCGGCGTCGACCTCAAGGGCACGGCCCGTGGTCTGATCAACACCCTGTCCGGCAAGGGCAAGCAGGGTGGTTCGACGATCACCCAGCAGTACGTCAAGAACTACTACCTGAGCCAGGACCAGACCGTCACGCGCAAGCTGAAGGAACTGGTCATCTCGCTGAAGGTGGACCGCCAGGAGTCCAAGGACTACATCCTCGCGGGCTACATCAACACCAGTTACTACGGCCAGGGCGCGTACGGCATCCAGGCCGCGGCACAGGCCTACTACGGCATCGACGCGAGCGAACTCAAGGTCGAGCAGGGCGCGTACCTCGCCTCGCTGCTCCAGGCGCCGAGCCAGTACGACTGGAACGTCGCCACCGACACCGGCAAGAGGCTGGTCACCGCCCGCTGGAACTACACCCTCGACAACATGGTCGAGGAGGGCTGGCTGGACTCCGCCAAGCGCCAGGCCATGACGTTCCCGACACCTATCGACGCCCAGGGCGCGCCCGGCAAGGAGGGCCAGACCGGCTACCTGGTCGACGAGGCCAACAACACCCTGGCCAGGCGGCTCGTCGTCCAGGGCGCGGCCGCCGACTTCGACGACGCCAAGGCGATCGTCGACGCGGGCGGCTGGACGATCACGCTCAACATCGACAGGAAGAAGCAGACGCAGCTGGAAGTCGCCGTCAAGACGAAGCTGACCAGCAAGCTGGACACCGAGAAGCGCCAGGTCGACGAGGATGTCGAGGCCGGAGCCGTGTCGGTCGACCCCAAGACCGGCAAGGTCGTGGCGATGTACGGCGGCGAGGACTACCTCAAGCACTTCGTCAACAACGCGACCCGCACCGACTACCAGCCCGCGTCGACCTTCAAGCCGCTGATCCTGGCGGCGGCCCTGGAGGAACAGGGCACCACGCAGGCCGGCGAGGAGATCACGCCGAGCACGGTCTACGACGGCACCAGCGGGCGCGCCATCGAGGGCAGCGACATCGCCTTCGCCCCGCCGAACGAGGACGACCAGGACTACGGCGACGTCACCGTCCAGACCGCGATGAACAAGTCCATCAACTCCGTCTTCGCGCAGATGGGCGTCGACGTGGGCATGGACGACGTGCTCAAGGTCGCGGGCGAGCTCGGCATGGACACCGAGGACCTGCAGGCGGTGCCCGCGCAGACCCTCGGCACCATGGGCGCGAGCCCGCTGCAGATGGCGGGCGTCTACGCCACCCTCGACAACCACGGCAAGAAGGTCACCCCGGCCCTGGTGGCCAAGGCCGAGCACAAGGACCAGTCGGTCGACTGGCCGAGCGCGATCGGCGATCAGGTCATCAGCGCCGAGGCGGCCGACACGGTCACCTCCGTGCTCACCGGCGTGGTCGACGACGGTACGGCCCAGGTCTCGGTGGCCCAGGCGGTCGACCGCAACGAGCAGCAGGTGGCGGGCAAGACGGGTACCTCCGACAACAACAAGTCGGCCTGGTTCACCGGCTACACGCCGAACCTGGTCACCTCGGTCGGTCTGTTCGGCGAGGTTCCCAAGGACCGCAAGACCTCGAGCGGCACGGTGGTCAAGCGGGGCACGCAGGTCTCCCTGAAGGGCACCGCGGGCGGCGGACGCGTCAACGGCGGTGGCTTCCCGGCCCAGATCTGGGCGGCGTACACCTTCAACGCGATGGGCAAGGTCACCGACTTCGACCTGGACACCACCCAGGGCGCGGCGATGGAGCCCACGCAGACGCCGACGTTCACACCGACGCAGAGCGAGACGCCGACGGAGACTCCGAGCTTCGAGGAAGAACCGACGAGCGAGCCGCCGACGAGCGAGGTTCCGACGACGCCGACGTCCGAGCCCGCGCCCACCGAGTCGGCCACGGAGTCGGCCACGCCGACGGAGACGCCGAGCGACGAGGACGGCGACGGAGACGGGGGCGGGGACGACGACCCGTTCGATCCGGACTCCCTGCAGCAGTAGGCACGCGAAAAGGAGGGCGTCCGGTGATCCACCGGGCGCCCTCCTCGCGCGTACTGCTCAGCCTCCGTTGAAGTGCGCGGCGATCCGGTCGCCGAGCTCCTTGTCGATGTTGCGCCAGTACTGCAGAGCGCGGTCGAGGACCGGGCCGGACACATCGGCCTTCAGATGGCCGCTGACGTTCGACACGAGCCGGTCGCGGGCCGCGTCGTCGAGGACCTTGCGGACCATCGTGCCCGGCTGGCCCCAGTCATCGTCCTCGGAGTGCAGCTTGGTCGCCTCGCGCACCAGCTCACCGGCGGTCTGCCAGCTCGCGGGGTCGCCGAACTGCCCGTAGTCGGCCGCGGGGCCGCCGTAGGAGTTGGGCGCGTACGGGCGGGCCGCGTTCGACGCCTCGTAGCGCATCGGGCCGTCCTTGGCGTACGAGTTCACCGCGGCGCGTGCCCGGTTGGGCGGCAGCTGCGCATAGTTCGGGCCGATCCGGTACCGGTGGGTGTCCGGGTACGAGAACAGCCGGCCGAGCAGCATCTTGTCCGGCGAGGGGCCGATGCCCGGCACCAGGTTCGACGGCTCGAAGGCGGCCTGCTCGATGTGGATGAAGTAGTCCTCGGGGTTCTCGTTGAGGGTCATCCGGCCGACGTCGATCAGCGGGTAGTCGCCGTGCGGCCAGACCTTGGTCAGGTCGAAGGGGTTGAAGCGGTAGTCGGCCGCGTCCTCGAACGGCATGATCTGGACCTTGAGGCTCCAGGTCGGCGCGTTCCCGGACTCGATCGACTCGTAGAGGTCCCGGCGGTGCAGATCCGCGTCCGTACCGGCCAGCTCGTCGGCCTCCGCCTGGGTGAGGAAATCGATGCCCTGGTCGGTCTTGAAGTGGTACTTCACCCAGAACCGCTCACCGGCGCCGTTGATCCACATGTAGGTGTGGGAGCCGTAGCCGTTCATGTTGCGGTACGTCTTCGGGATGCCGCGGTCGCCCATCAGCCAGGTCACCTGGTGCGCCGACTCGGGCGAGAGGGTCCAGAAGTCCCACTGCATGTCATTGCTGCGCAGCCCGGTGGCCGGGTGGCGCTTCTGCGAGCGGATGAAGTCCTGGAACTTGATCGTGTCGCGGACGAAGAAGACCGGGGTGTTGTTGCCCACCAGGTCGTAATTGCCGTGCTCGGTATAGAACTTGAGCGCGAAGCCGCGGGGGTCGCGCCAGGTGTCGGGCGAGCCCTGCTCGCCGGCGACGGTCGAGAAACGCGCCAGCATGTCCGTGCGCTTCCCGGGCTGGAAGACGACGGCCTTGGTGAACTGGCTGACGTCGTTGGTTACTTCGAAGAATCCGTACGCGCCACTGCCCTTGGCGTGCACCACCCGCTCGGGGACCCGCTCCCGGTTGAACTGGGCCATCTTCTCGATGAGGTAGTGGTCCTGGAGAAGGATCGGGCCGTCGGGGCCGACGGTCAGCGAGTGTTCGTCGCTCTCCACCGGAATTCCGACGTTGTTCGTGGTGTACGGAGCCTTCTGGGGTGCTGTCTGGGTCACTTGTCCTCCCTGGGCAGGTCCGGTCACTCGGACCGGTGAAATGGCGCCAAGGGGAACCTCCGTCCCCGCCAGGCGCGCTAGCGTCAGGGACACCGGGCCGGCCTCCCGCCATGGACGACGTCGGGCCGGGTGGCCTGTGCCACCCGGCCAGTCAACTCTCTCCACGCGACGTCGGCAACATTTGGACGGGGTCTAACTTCAGTTCAATTCTGAGAGTGCTCGCTGGTTCACCCTCGGTTCAACTCGAACCAGACCACCTTTCCGGTGCTCAGGCGCGTGGCTCCCCACCGTCTGGCCAGTTTGTTGACCAGGTAGAGCCCGCGTCCGTCCTCGTCCGTGGCCCGTGCCTGGCGCAGTCGCGGCAGCTGCGGCACGTCGTCGCCGACCTCACAGCGCAGGACATCCGTCCGCAGCAGCCGGAGCGTGACCGGGCGCGACGCATAGCGCACGGCATTGGTCACGACCTCGCTGACCAGCAGCTCGACGGAGTCGCTCATGTCCTCCATGCCCCAGCGGGACAGCGCCCGCCGGGCCCGGCCGGGGGCGGCGTCCTCCGGCTCCAGGAACCAGTACGCGACATCGCTCGGCGCGATCCCGTCGAAGCGGGCGGCGAGCAGCGCGATGTCGTCGTCCCGGTCGCCCGGGCCGAGCATGTCGAGCACCTCGTCGCACAGCGCTTCGAGCGGCGGCGGATGGTCGGGCCCGGTCAGCTGCGCGGTGGCGGCGATCTTCTCGCGCAGTTGCTCTATCCCGGTCCACACGTCACGCAGCCGCGACTCGACCAGCCCGTCCGTGTACAGCAGCAGCGTCGCCCCGGCCGGGGCGTCCAGCTCGACCGCCTCGAAATCCACCCCGCCCACGCCGATGGGGGCGCCCGGCGGCACCCGCAGCACCTCCGCCCGGCCGCCCAGGTGCAGCAGGACCGGCGGGGGATGGCCCGCGTTGGCGATGGTGATCCGGTGCGCGACCGGGTCGTAGACGGCGTACAGGCAGGTCGCCATGCGGTCGGTGCCCAGGCGCTGGGCCTGCTCGTCGAGGTGGTGCAGCACCTCCTGCGGCGGCAGGTCGAGCCCGGCGAGGGTCTGCGCGGTGGTGCGCAGCTGTCCCATGATCGCCGCCGATGTCATGGAGTGACCCATGACATCGCCCACGACGAGGGCGACACGGCTGCCGGGCAGCGGGATCGCGTCGTACCAGTCGCCGCCGACGCGCGCGGTCTCCGCGGCCGGCAGATAGCGGGACGCGAGGCGCACGCCCGTGGGCCGCGGCAGCGTCTCGGGCAGCATCGTGCGCTGGAGCTCGTCGGCGATGTACGCCTCGCGCCCGTACAGCACCGCCTTGTCGATGCCGAGCGCGCTGTGCGTGGCGAGCTGGGCCGCGACGAGCAGGTCGTCGGCCTCGAAGGCCATGCGCTCGGGGCGGCGCAGGAACAGCGCGGCCCCGATGACCCGCCTGCGGCCGCGCAGGGGCGCGAGGATCGCGCGCTGCCCGGTGGGCACGACAAGGTCGTCCCCGAGCAGCTCGGGCAGCGCGGCCCGGGCGGCGGGCGCGTCCGCGAAGACGGGCCGTACGCCGCGCAGCACCTCGGCGAGGGCGCCGCCGGGGCGCACCTCGCACCGCTCGGCCGTCATCGCCGACAGCTCATTGGGCTCGGGCCGCAGCGCGGGCATGAAGCCGTTCTCGGCGTCCCGCTCCTCGGGGATGCGGTCGGTGCGCCGCAGCCGCAGCACGAGAGGCCCGGTGGGCCGCTCGTCACCGACCGGCAGCGGATCGCGCAGATAGACCAGGATCGCGTCCGAGAAGGTCGGCACGGTGGCCCGGCACAGGCCCATCACGATCTCGTCCAGGTCGATACCGCGGGCGATCCGCCGGGTCGCGGCGCCCACGAAGCGCAGCCGGTCCCCGTCCCGCCGCATCGGCATCGGGCCGCCCTGCGGCAGTCCGTGCCCGGTGCGCCGGTCCTTGCCGCCCGAGTTCCCGGACGTCCGGTCCTGATCGGCCGACTGGGCCGGGATGCCCTCCGGAGCGGGACGCGGACGGTGCGGATCGGGCTCGGTGGCCGACGGCTGGGAGTGCTCGGGCCCGCGCTCGGGCGGCGGCGTGGGCGCGCCGGTGCCGGAGGGCGAGGGCGCGTCGGTACTGGCCGAGGCCTGGGTGCCGGCCGGTCCGTGCTTGCCGCGGGTGCCCGCGCTCGTGCCGGGTCCCGCCGGGGCGTCGCCGGAGCGGGCCTGCGCGGGTAACGCTCCCGGCGCATGCGCGGGCTCGGGGGTACGCAAGAGCGCCCCGCGGGGGTCCGCGGGGGTGATCGGCCGGCCGGCGTCGCTCTGGCGGCGCTCGTGCGGGGTGGGGTGCTCCGTCACGCGTGTCGAATCCATCCGTCCGGGGCTGCGCGCCGTGCGTGCAGTTCGTCCCGCAGCCCCGATACCCGGAATGTGTGCCCCAGGAACGGAATCTGCGTGTCGTCAGGACCGGGCCCGGCCGCCGCCGACGTGAACACCGTCGCCGCCTCGAACACCGAAGCGGACCGGTGCGGTCCGACCGGCCGTTCGCCGACCGTTCTGCCGTGGCCCTCGTACCCCTCGCTCACGTCCTGCCGCCCCTCGGTGACGTATGGTCAAGCCCAGCGCATGCTGCGGTAGTTGCTGCTGTGCGCCCTTGCGGAGGACGATCCTACGGTTGTACCACGGGGGCGCAGCAAGGGTCTCATGAGGACACGTGCGCGGGCGTACGGTCCCAGTCATCCGGCAGAGAAGGAACAGGCCAGGCGGGATCCGGGCGCCAGTGCTGCCAGCCGTCCGAGAACGGCGCTCCCCAACCGCGGATCACGTCCACCGCGGACCACCCCGCTTCCCTTACCCGCGCAGCCAGTTGAGCGTCCATCAGACCGGCCCGCTGTGCCTGCGCGAACTCGTCCTCATCCAGCCAGCGCCAACTCCGGTCCGGGTGCACCGAGATGTCCAGGAAGTGATCCTCGGAGTCGACCCCGTCCGACCAACGGGCCAGCGGCGCCTCAAGGTTCACGTACCAGTTCTTGAACCGCCACCCCGGTTCCCAGAACAGCCACACCGACCAGGGCGCGCCGGGCCGCGCCAGCTTCAGCACCCCGGTACCGAACCAGCGGCCGCGCTGCACCGTACGCGCCTTGGTGTAGCGCGACTCGAGGGGCTCCCCGTGCACCGGTGTGCCGTCGGCGAGCACCGGCTTCACACACTCCGTGCCCGGCGCCATCCACACCGCGAGCAGCTCCTCGTCGTCACGTACGACGGTCACGGGTCGGCAGATGTGGAAGCGCTCGCCGGCGTTCTCCCGGTACCGCCACAGGATGTGACTCCCGGGGGCCCAGCGCACCGTCGACCCGCCCGCTTCCACTCGCCTCACCGCTCCACCCTCTGTCATGACCAGATATTAGGTGTCACAGGCATACGACGCTGCGGCGCGCGTCACGGTTCACGCCGTGGGACGAATGACGTAACGGAGGTTTCATCCAAGGTCATCCTGGGAGGCGGACGCTGTTACGGATGCGTCATCCGCAGGACATCCAGCGCCTCGTCCAGTTGCTCCAGGGTGAGGTCGCCCCGCTCGACGTACCCGGACTCGAGGACGACCTGACGGATCGTCTTGCGCTCCGCCAGTGCCTTCTTGGCCACCTTGGCGGCCTCCTCGTACCCGATGTACTTGTTGAGCGGTGTCACGACCGACTGCGACGACTCGGCGTACTCGCGGGCGCGTTCGCGGTGCGCGACGATCCCGTCGACGGTGCGGTCGGCGAGCAGCCGTGAGACATGGGCGAGCAGCCGGATGGACTCGAGGACGTTCTTCGCGATGACGGGAAGCATGACGTTGAGCTCGAAGTTGCCGGCCGCCCCGGCGACCGCGACCGTCGCGTCGTTCCCCGTCACCTGGGCCGCGACCATCAGCACGGCCTCGGGAATGACCGGATTGACCTTGCCGGGCATGATCGAGGAGCCGGGCTGAAGGTCGGGCAGAGAGATCTCGGCGAGTCCGGTGCGCGGGCCCGAGGCCATCCACCGCAGGTCGTTCGCGATCTTCGTCAGCCCGACGGCGATGGTCCGCAGCTGCCCGCTCGTCTCCACGATCCCGTCGCGTGCGCCCTGCGCCTCGAAGTGGTCGCGGGCCTCGGTGAGCGGCAGCCCGGTGACCCGCGCCACCTCCGCGATGACGGCGGCGGAGAACCCCGGCGGCGTGTTGATCCCGGTGCCGACCGCGGTGCCGCCCAGCGGCAGCTCGGCCAGCCTCGGCAGGGAGGCCCGGAGCCGCTCGACGCCGTACCGCACCTGGGCGGCGTATCCGCCGAACTCCTGGCCCAGGGTCACGGGTGTGGCGTCCATCAGATGCGTCCGCCCCGACTTCACGACGTCGGCGAACTCCTCGGACTTGCGGGTCAGCGAGGAGGCCAGGTGTTCCAGCGCGGGGATGAGGTCGCGGGTGACGGCGGCGGTGGCGGCGATGTGGATGGACGACGGGAAGACGTCGTTGGACGACTGCGAGGCGTTGACGTGGTCGTTGGGGTGGACATCCCGGCCGAGCCGCTCGGTCGCGAGGGTGGCGATGACCTCGTTGGTGTTCATGTTGGACGAGGTCCCGGACCCCGTCTGGAACACGTCGACGGGGAAGTGCGCGTCCCACCGCCCCTCCGCGACCTCGGTGGCCGCTTCCTGGATCGCCTCGGCGATGTCCTTGTCGAGCACCCCCAGCCGGGCGTTGACCGTGGCGGCGGCGCCTTTGATCCTTGCGAGGGCCTCGATGTGGGCTCGCTCGATGCGTTGTCCGGAGATGGGGAAGTTCTCCACGGCCCGCTGCGTCTGCGCCCGCCACTTGGCGTCCGCGGGGACCCGGACCTCGCCCATGGAGTCGTGCTCGATGCGGTAGCTCTGGTCGCCGTCGTCTGCAGTCGTCGTCATCGTTGTCGTACCTCCAGGGGGAAGAGCGCGTGGCCTGGTGGGCCTATTCCCCTCTCAGGATCGCGTCTGCGGGCTCAGCGCGCACGGCTCGGCTCACCGGTTCGACTGTCAGCCCCCGCAGGGTGGGGCGGCGAGGTCCCCCAGGCGGATCTGGCCGATGGCGTTCCCGCTCGCGAGCGGGGTGCCGTCGGGGGAGAACCCGACGCGGTACGTGAGAACGCGGCCCCGCCACTTGATCAGTGCGCGGGGCCGCGTAGGTGGGTCCGTCCGTGACGTTCCCGGGGGTTACGCCAGTCCCGGCCCCCGCACCGGAATCGATGTGAACGTCGGGGCCGGAGCGGGGTCCTTGAAGAAGTCGTTGCCCTTGTCGTCGACCACGATGAACGCCGGGAAGTCCTCGACCTCGATCTTCCAGACGGCCTCCATGCCGAGCTCCTCGTACTCGACGACCTCGACCTTCTTGATGCAGTCCTGGGCGAGACGCGCGGCGGGCCCGCCGATGGAGCCGAGGTAGAAGCCGCCGTGCGCGTCACACGCGTCGGTGACCTGCGCCGACCGGTTGCCCTTGGCCAGCATCACCTTGGAGCCGCCCGCCGCCTGGAACTGCTCGACGTAGGAGTCCATGCGCCCGGCGGTGGTGGGACCGAAGGAGCCGGACGCATAGCCCTCGGGCGTCTTCGCGGGACCGGCGTAGTACACCGGGTGGTCCTTCAGGTACTGCGGCATCTCCTCGCCCGCGTCGAGCCGCTCCTTGATCTTGGCGTGTGCGATGTCACGCGCCACGACGAGCGGACCGGAGAGCGAGAGCCGGGTCTTCACCGGGTACTTGGTGAGCTCGGCGAGGATGTCGTCCATCGGCTGGTTGAGGTCGATCTTCACGACGTCACCGTCGGACTCGAGGTGCTCGTCGGTCGTCTCCGGGAGGAAACGGGCAGGGTCCGTCTCCAGCTGCTCCAGGAAGACACCCTCCGCCGTGATCTTCGCGACGGCCTGGCGGTCGGCGGAGCAGGACACGGCGATGGCGACGGGGCAGGACGCGCCGTGGCGGGGGAGGCGCACGACCCGTACGTCGTGGCAGAAGTACTTGCCACCGAACTGCGCACCGATCCCGATCTTCTGCGTCAGCTCGAAGACCTTCTGCTCCAGGTCCTTGTCCCGGAACCCGTGGCCGAGTTCCGAGCCCTCGGCCGGGATCTCGTCCAGGTAGTGCGCGGAGGCGTACTTCGCGGTCTTCAGGGCGTACTCGGCGCTCGTACCGCCGACGACGATCGCCAGGTGGTACGGCGGGCAGGCGGCCGTGCCCAGCGAACGGATCTTCTCCTCCAGGAACTTCATCATGGAGGACTCGTTCAGGACGGCCTTCGTCTCCTGGTAGAGGAACGACTTGTTGGCCGAGCCGCCGCCCTTCGCCATGAAGAGGAACTTGTAGGCGCCGCCGTCGGTCGCGTACAGCTCGATCTGGGCCGGGAGGTTCGAGCCGGTGTTCTTCTCCTCCCACATGGTGAGCGGAGCCATCTGCGAGTAGCGCAGGTTCAGGTTCAGGTACGCGTCGTAGATACCGCGCGAGAGGGCGGCCTCGTCGCCGCCCTCGGTCAGCACGTTCTGCCCGCGCTTGCCCATGACGATCGCCGTGCCGGTGTCCTGGCACATGGGGAGCACGCCCGCGGCCGCGATGTTCGCGTTCTTCAGCAGGTCGAGCGCCACGAACTTGTCGTTGTTCGACGCCTCGGGGTCGTCGATGATGCGGCGCAGCTGGGCCAGGTGCGCGGGCCGCAGGTAGTGCTGGATGTCGTGGATGGCCTCCGCGGCGAGTTTGCGCAGCGCCTCTGGCTCGACCTTGAGGAACGTGCGCCCGTCGGCCTCGAAGGTGGAGACACCCTCGGAGGTCACCAGCCGGTACGGGGTGGTGTCCTCTCCCTGGGGGAGCAGATCGGTGTACGCGAACTCAGGCATCTTCGCCCATTCCTCACTCGGCTTTTTGTGGCTCGGTTCGCCTCCGGGGCGCGCCCCTTCGGCTCACTCGCCGGAGGCTGGCCTACATCGGCAGGCGTTCACCAGCGTAGAACCTGGCTCGGACAGTGAGCTTGTGAGGTAAGGCTCAGTTGGTTGTCCGATAGTCGCCCGGACCCCTAGTCGCGATCTATCGCGTTTGGGTACGCTACTGCCGTGGACCTTCAGAAGCGCACCGAAACCCGCGCCGCCGACGCCGAGCCGCGTGTCTCCGACGAGCTGCGCGCCTCCGACGCCGACCGCGACCGGATCGCCGACATCCTGCGCGAGGCCCTCGCCGAGGGGCGCCTCACCGCCGACGAGCACGCCGAGCGGGTCGAGGGGGTGCTCACCACGAAGACGGTGGGCGAGCTCAACCGCTTCGTCCGGGACCTGCCCGCAGCGCACCAGGGCCGCGAGACCCCCGCGTACACGACCGCGCCCAACCGCCCCCCGGTGGGCGCGATCCCGGCGGTGGCCGACGAGAACGTGGTGGCGGTGTTCAGCAGCGCGATGCGCAAGGGCCGCTGGCGCGCCGGGCGCCGCATCCACGCGTACGCCGTCTTCGGCAGCGTCGAGATAGACCTCAGCGAGGCGATCTTCGAGTACCAGCAGGTCGTGATCAAGGCGATCTCGGTCTTCGGCAATGTCGAGATCCGCGTCCCGGAGAATGTGTCGCTGCGCAGCAGCGGCGGCGGAATCCTCGGCAACTTCGAGACGGACACGCTGGATTCGGGCGACCCCGACGCACCCGTGGTCTATGTCGACGGCCTGGCGATCCTGGGGAACGTCGAGGCGAGGGCCAAGCGCGGCAAGCTGGTCGTGGACATCCTCGACCGCGCGATGGACAAGGTGGACAGGAGTTTGCGCAAACACCTGGACCGTTGACGGATGTGAACCGGGTGGCGCCCGGGGGGTAGTGGTGCGGTCGTAGGCGCCCCCTGGTGAACCGGAGACTCCGCGCTTCGGAACGCAGTGCATAGGCGCGCGCACAGCGGGTAGGGCTTGCTGCATCGTCTCTTGGAGGGCGCTGTGGGACTTCCCGTGGTGCCCGGCACGCTCGCGAAGCCGTCGTCAGGAGTAGACCGTGCTGCAACCGCCGCATCAGTCCCTGCAGGTAGCTGCCGTTCCGGCCCAGCGGGCGCCAGTGCGGGACAGGGATCAGGAAGCCCCGTGGCACACGGAGGCCGTGTGCCGACGTGATGAGGCAGGCCTGTTCTTCGCGCCCTCCAAGGAGCCCACCGCGGCCCGGCTGTCCCGAGAAGAAGCCGCGAAGCGGGTCTGCGCGCGCTGTCCCGTGATGGTCGAGTGCCGCGAACACGCACTGCTGCAACCCGAGCCGTACGGCGTGTGGGGCGGCCTCACCGCCGCCGAGCGCCGTGTCGTGCTCGCCCGGCGCCGCCGCCGCGATCTCGAACTCAAGAAGGCCGCCCGCTCGACGGGCACGATAGCGGCAGCCGGCTGACCCCACGCCCGGAAAAAGGGGCGACCCCTCCGCACAGGGGCCGCCCCTTATCCGTTCCTTCGCTGCGACGTGTGAGGCTCCGCCGCGCGGGCGCGCCCGTCAGAGGCGCGGGGCTGTGACGTGTGCGGCTCCGCCGCGTGGACGCGACCAGCCACAACGAACCCGCAGTGGCCCCCGATCCGCAGCCCCCGCACAACCGGCGGAGCTACTTCGCCCGGTCGAAGTCGATCGCGCTGTACGCCCGCAGCTTGCTCAGCCGATGCTCGGACATGATCTGCCGAACCGTGCCGGACTTCGAGCGCATGACGATCGACTCGGTCGTCGCGACCTCGGCGCGATAACGCACCCCGCGCAGCAGCTCGCCGTCCGTGATGCCGGTCGCGACGAAGAAGACGTTCTCGCCGGAGACCAGGTCGTGGGTGGACAGGACACGGTCGAGGTCGTGGCCCGCGTCGAGCGCGCGCTGCCGCTCCTCGTCGTCCTTGGGCCACAGCTTGCCCTGGATCGTGCCGCCCAGGCACTTCACGGCGCAGGCCGAGATGATGCCCTCGGGCGTACCGCCGATGCCGAGCAGCAGGTCGATGCCCGTGCCCTCGCGCAGCGCGAGGATCGAGCCCGCGACATCGCCGTCGGAGATCAGCTTGATCCGGGCGCCGGTCTCGCGGATCTCCTTGATGATGCCGTCGTGGCGCGGCCGGTCGAGGATGACGACGGTCACGTCCTCGGGCGTGGCGCGCTTGGCCTTGGCGACCCGGCGGATGTTCACCGACACGGGCGCGTTGATGTCGACGAAGTCGGCGGCCTCCGGGCCGGTGACCAGCTTGTCCATGTAGAAGACCGCGGACGGGTCGAACATGGTGCCGCGGTCGGCGGCGGCCAGTACGGCGATCGCGTTGCTCATGCCCTTGGCGGTCAGCGTGGTCCCGTCGATCGGGTCGACGGCGATGTCGCACTCGGGACCGGTCCCGTCGCCGACGCGCTCTCCGTTGAAGAGCATCGGGGCCTCGTCCTTCTCACCCTCACCGATGACGACGACGCCGTTCATCGAGACGGTGGAGACGAGGGTTCGCATGGCCCGGACGGCGGCGCCGTCGGCGCCGTTCTTGTCGCCGCGGCCGACCCAGCGGCCCGCGGCCATGGCGGCGGCCTCGGTGACGCGGACCAGTTCCAGGGCGAGATTTCGGTCGGGGGCCTCGGAAGGGACCTCGAGTTCGGACGGCAGCTGATGATTCTCGGTCATCGAGACGCACCTTTCTGATACGACGACGGCCGGATGAGGGTGTTCCTCGACTCTATCCCCAGGCCGACAAAATGAGCAGGGGGCCCCACGGATGAGCAGGCCAGGGCACCTGCGAGGATGGGAGGGTGGCAGGTACGACAGGCAAGCAGAAGACGGTCCGGGACATGCTCCTCTCCCTGGGCCTGATCAGTCTCATGGCGGGCATCATCTACATCTTCATCCCCCATGACGACTCCGAGCCTCCTCTCAAGCGCGTCGACTACCGTGTCGAGCTGCTCACGGCGCGTCGCGCGGCGGCGTATCCCGTGGCGGCACCCCAGGGGCTGCCCACGACGTGGAAGGCGACGTCGGTGCGGTACGACGGCTCGGAGTTCGACGCCTGGCATCTGGGCTTCCGCGCCCCCGACGGTCAGTACGTCGCGGTCGAGCAGTCGACTCAGAAGCCGACCGCCTTCATCGACTCGGCCAGCCAGGGCGCCGACGAGACGAAGGCCACCCAGCAGATCGGCGACCGGACGTGGCAGCGGTACGAGGGCGACAAGTACGACGCCCTCGTCCTGAAGGACAAGGGCTCCACGACGGTGGTGACCGGCACGGCGTCGTTCGGGCAGTTGACGAAGATGGCCGAGGCGCTGAAGACGTCGTGAGTCTTCGGCAGGTATGAGAGAAGGGCCCTTGGCGATCGGTGGATCGCCAGGGGCCCTTCTCGTGCGTACGCGGGGGTGCGTACGCGGGGGTGCGTACGCGGGGATCAGACGGTCGTGATGACCTGGTCGAACTCCAGACGCGGGGAGCGCGGGAACCAGGCGTCCTCGCCCGGCTTGCCGATGTTGATGACCATCAGCGGGGTGTGGTCGTCGTCCAGGAACTCCTTCTGGACGCCGGCGAAGTCGACGCCGGTCATCGGGCCGGCGGCGAGGCCGGCGGCACGGATGCCGATGATGAAGTACGCGGCCTGCAGCGCGGCGTTCAGGGAAGCGGCGCCCTCGCGGGCCGGGCGCTCGGCGAAGAAGACGTCCTTGGCCTGCGGGAAGGCGGGGAAGAGGGTCGGCAGCTCCTCGTGGAACTCGTTGTCCGCGGAGAGGATCGCGACCAGCGGGGCCGTGGCGGTCTTGGGCTGGTTGCCCTCGGCCATGTGCTGCACGAGGCGCTCGCGGGCCTCGGCGGAGCGGACCAGGGTGATGCGCAGCGGCGACTGGTTGAACGCGGTCGGGCCGTACTTGACCAGGTCGTAGATCGCCTGCACCTGCTCCTCGGTCACCGGCTCGTCGGTGAACGTGTTCGCCGTGCGGGCCTCGCGGAACAGCAGGTCCTGGGCGGCGGGGTCAAGGACGAGAGACATGAAAGTACCTTCTTGGGAAGTGCGGTGGATCCGGGGGATCGGCTGGCAAGGACGACAGTACGACAGCGAGGTTTAATGTTCAACCAAAACCGGACGACGTGATTCGCTTCACAGGGACGGGGAATGGACGAAGCCGCCGGTGCTGTGGGCAGCAGTCCGGCGGCGGAGTGTCATCAGAGGCAGAGGCAGAGGCAGAGGCGGGGCAGGGGGCCGAGGTCGAGGTTTGGGCCGGGCCTCACTCGGAGTCGGCGTCCTCCTCGTCCGACTCCTCCTCGGCCAGTGCCGCGTCCAGCCGCGCCCGCGCGCCCTCCAGCCAGCGCCGGCACACCTTCGCCAGCTCCTCGCCCCGCTCCCAGAGCGCCAGGGACTCCTCGAGGGTCGTGCCGCCCGCCTCCAGCCGGCGTACCACCTCGATCAGTTCGTCCCGCGCCTGCTCGTACCCGAGCGCCTCGTCCACCTTGCTGGTCATGCGCCCACCCTATGCATCGACTCGTACTGTCCTGTGTCGTCCCGGGGCAGCCCCCGGATCCCCGGCCGGATCCCGAAGCCGGGCCCGCGGGGCCGATCAGTCGGCCCGGACCACCGTGAACTCACCCTCGGCGACGCGCGCCCGCAGCGACTCGCCCTGCGCCACCTCGTCCGGGCCCCGGACCACATGCCCATCGGTCTTCTGCAGCACCGCGTAACCCCGCTGAAGTGTTGCGGCGGGGGAGAGGGCCACCACGCGCGCGTGGGTGTGTGTCAGCTCGGAGTCGGCGCGGTCGAGGAGGTGCCCGAGCGTGCGACGGCCGCGGTCCAGCAGCGACGCGACCTGGTCCGCGCGCTCGTCCACCATCCGATGCGGATCCTCTATCGAGGGGCGGGCCAGCGCATGCGCGAGCCCGCGCTCCTCGCGCTCGACGAACGCCCGGACGCTGCGTCGCGCGCGGTCCCGCAGGAGTCGCACCCGCTCGTACTCCTCGCCGACGTCCGGTACGACCTTCTTGGCGGCGTCGGTCGGCGTGGACGCGCGCAGATCGGCCACGAAGTCCAGCAGCGGGTTGTCCGGTTCGTGCCCGATGGCCGACACGACGGGCGTACGACACGCCGCCACGGCCCGTACGAGCTGCTCGTCCGAGAACGGCAGCAGGTCCTCCACGCTACCGCCGCCGCGCGCCACGATGATCACGTCCACGTCGTCGAGCGCGTCCAGCTCCTTCACGGCCTGCGCGACCTGGGGCACCGCGTGCACGCCCTGCACCGGGACATTGCGCACCTCGAAGCGGACGGCGGGCCAGCGGTGCCGAGCGTTCTCCAGCACATCCCGCTCGGCCGCGGACGCCCGCCCGCACACCAGCCCGATGAGCTGTGGCAGGAAGGGCAGCGCCTTCTTGCGCTCGGGCGCGAACAGCCCCTCGCTCGCCAGGGACTTCTTCAACTGCTCCAGGCGGGCGAGCAGTTCGCCCACGCCCACCGGCTTGATCTCGGTGGCCCGCAGCGACAGCTGCCCCCGCGGCGCATACCACTCGGGCTTCGCGAGGACGACGACACGAGCCCCCTCGCTCACCACGTCCGCCACGGCTTCGAACACCTGCCGGAAGCAGGTGACGCTCACGGAGATGTCGTACGACGGATCGCGCAGCGTCAGGAAGACGACGCCCGCGCCCGGACGCCGCGACAACTGGGTGATCTGTCCCTCGACCCACACCGCGCCGAGCCGGTCGATCCACCCCCCGATGAGCCGCGACACCTCGCCGACGGGCAGCGGGGCGTCCGCGGACGTGTTGAGAGCCATGCGCCCGAGAGTAGTGGCCGCCACTGACAATGCCCGCACCCCGTAACAGGCGGTTGGCTGCGGATCACGGCAGTCCGGCCTCGCGCGCCGGAACGCCCGTCGCGCACGCGATCGAGGCGCCGAGGCCTTCGGACCGGTCGGCGACGCGCTCACCGGGGCCACCTCAAGGTGGCCCCGGCACGCGCCGCTCTCGCTGCGCGGTCAGCACCGCCAGCCCCACCGCCAGCCAGATCGCGCCCACCACCTGGGCCGTTCTCGAGGCCTCGACGATCACGGCGACCGTGATCGCGGCGCCCATGACGGGGATGAGGAGATGCCGCCACCAGATCACCGGCCCGCCCCGTCGGCATACGACGAACCAGCCCACCACGCTCGCGTGCAGCAGGGTGAAGGCCGTCAGGGCGCCGACATTTACCACGGACACCAGGTGGTCGAGGCCGTCGTCGCGCCGGGCCGCCCAGACCGCGGCGATCAGCGTGATGACGGCCGCACACAGCAGCGCGGCCCGCGGCACCCCGGAGTCCGTCGTGGACAGGGCGCGCGGCAGCCGCCGGTCGCGGGCCATCGCGAACACGAGACGGCCCGCCGCGGCCTGCCCCGCCAACGCCGCGAAGGCGGCGCCGATCGCCTTGCTCGCGGCCACCAGGTTGTGCAGCCAGTCACCGACGGAGGCGTCCACGGCGTCGTAGAAGGCCGCCCCCTGCTTTCCGGGGTCGGCGGCCAGCTGGGCGGAGGACAGCGGCTCCAGCAGGGCGACCAGATACGTCTGCGCCACGAAGAGCACACCCGCGAGCGCCAGACAGAACAGCACCGCCCGGGCCACCTTCTCCGAACCGCCCGTGACCTCCTCCGCGAAGGAGGCGATCGCGTCGAAGCCGAGGTACGACAGGACGGCGATCGACACGGCGGCGATGACGGCCGACAGTGCGAACGCGCCCTGCGAGCCGTCGCCGGACAGCGGGGACAGCCAGTCGCGCCGGCCCCCCTCGCGCGCGAGGACGACGCTCGCCGACACGACGAAGACAAGGAGGACCACGATTTCCATCGCGAGCACCAGGAAGCCCACCTGGGCAGCGGCCCGTACGCCCCACAGGTTCAACGCCGTCGTGATGACCACGGCGAGCGCGGTCCACACCCACCGGGAGACCTCCGGGACCAGGGCGTTCATCGCGATACCGGAGAACAGGTACGCCACCGCCGGGATGAGCAGATAGTCCAGCATCGCCATCCACCCGGCGATGAACCCGGCCCCCTTTCCAAGCCCCGCGCGCGCGTAGGCGAACACCGAGCCCGCCTGCGGGACCACCCGCACCATCTGGGCGTAGCTGAACGCGGTGAACGCCATCGCGACCGTGGCGACGACGTAGACCAGCGCCACCGCCCCGCGCGACGTGGCGTCCAGGGCCCCGAAGACACCGACCGGCGCCATGGGGGCGATGAACAGCAGCCCGTAGACGACCAGGTCCCGGAAGCCCAGGCTGCGCCGCAGCCCGCGCTCCGCGCCGGCCCCGCCCGCCGCGTCGTCGGCTCCGGCGGTGGGCTCCGCGTCGGACATCCATGCCTCCCGCCATAGGGGCTCGGTCACCCCTCCAGCTCCCTGCCCCCGCCCTGTCCCGCCCTGTCCCCATTTCTCGACCAGTCTCTCCACGGAGGCGATCTTTGACCCGTCGAGCGCGGCCTTACGATGGTTGCCATGACTGCTTCGCTTGGCCGCCGTGTCCTGCTCGCCGCCCCCCGTGGCTACTGCGCGGGCGTGGACCGCGCCGTGATCGCCGTCGAGAAGGCCCTCGAGCAGTACGGGGCCCCCATCTACGTCCGCCACGAGATCGTCCACAACAAGTACGTCGTGCAGACCCTGGAGAAGAAGGGCGCCATCTTCGTCGAGCGGACGGCGGAGGTCCCCGAGGGGTCCATCGTCATGTTCTCGGCGCACGGCGTCGCCCCGGCCGTCCACGACGAGGCCGCGCGGGGCAAGCTCGCCACCATCGACGCGACCTGCCCGCTGGTCACCAAGGTCCACAAGGAAGCGGTCCGCTTCGCCAATGAGGACTTCGACATCCTCCTGATCGGGCACGAGGGCCACGAGGAGGTCATCGGCACCTCCGGCGAGGCGCCCGACCACATCACCCTCGTGGACGGTCCCTCGGACGTCGCCAAGGTCGAGGTCCGCGACCCGTCCAAGGTCGTCTGGCTCTCCCAGACCACGCTGTCGGTCGACGAGACGATGGAGACGGTCGACGCGCTGAAGGTGAAGTTCCCGCAGCTCATCTCGCCGCCCAGCGACGACATCTGCTACGCCACGCAGAACCGTCAGCTGGCGGTCAAGCAGATGGGCGAGGAGGCGGACCTGGTCATCGTGGTCGGCTCGAAGAACTCCTCCAACTCGGTGCGCCTGGTCGAGGTCGCCAAGCTCGCGGGCGCGCGTGACGCGCACCTCGTGGACTTCGCCGACGAGATCGAGGAGAGGTGGCTGGACGGTGTGACGACCGTCGGTGTCACCTCGGGCGCCTCCGTCCCGGAGGTCCTGGTCGAGCAGGTCCTGGAGTGGCTCTCCGGTCGCGGCTTCGAGGACGTCGAGATCGTCAAGGCCGCCGAGGAATCGATCACCTTCTCGCTGCCCAAGGAGCTGCGCCGCGACCTGCGCGCGGAGGCGGCGGCGCTGGTCGCGGAGCGTACCGGCAGCTCCGAGAAGTGACCGTCAGCCGTACGACGTAACGTGGGCCCATGCAGATCTTTGGCGTGGACATCGGCGGATCCGGCATCAAGGGCGCTCCCGTGGACCTGGAGCGCGGCGACCTGACGGAGGAGCGCTTCAAAGTGCTCACTCCGCATCCGGCGACACCGGACTCGGTGGCCGACGGCGTGAAGGAGGTCGTCGACCACTTCGGCTGGACAGGCCCCGTCGGCATCACCTTCCCCGGCGTGGTCAACGGTGGCGCCACCATCCGCACGGCCGCCAATGTCGACAAGGACTGGATCGACACGGACGCGCGCGCCCTGCTGAGCACCCGCCTCGGCGGTCTGCCGGTGACGGTGCTGAACGACGCGGACGCGGCGGGCGTCGCCGAGATGCAGTTCGGGGCGGGCCGCGACCGGCAGGGCACGGTCATCCTGCTCACCTTCGGTACGGGCATCGGCAGCGCCCTCTTCCACGACGGCGTCCTGGTGCCGAACACGGAGCTGGGCCACCTCGAGCTGGGCGGCCACGAGGCGGAGAAGCGCGCCTCCACCAAGGCCAAGGAGGACCACGAGCTCACCTGGGAGCACTGGGCGCGCCGGGTCACCAAATACCTCGCCCATGTCGAGATGCTCTTCTCGCCCGAGCTCTTCATCATCGGCGGTGGCGTCAGCCGCAAGGCCGACAAGTTCCTGCCGCTGATAGAGAACATCAAAGCGGATATCGTCCCGGCGCAGCTGCAGAACAACGCGGGGATCGTGGGAGCGGCGATGAGAGCGGCGAAGATCGAGTAGGCGACGGGCTGCCCGGCCCTCCGGGGCATGTCGCGAGCCGGACTACCCGGCTACCCGGCTACCCGGCTACCCGGCTACCCGGCTATCCGGCGGACCGGGACGGCCGCGCGGGTGGGAGACTTCGCCGCGCGGCGGCGGCCTGTGCCCTCCGCCGGGCGGCCCGGCGGATCATCAGCCGCGCCTTCCGGACGGTCGAGATGACTCCCGCGACCAGTGTCCCCCCGTACAGCCACCCGGCCTGGGTGGCGAGCGCCGTGACGAGCCCCATCAGATGGTTGCCGAACCCCCCGCCCTCGTCGACGACGGGCAGCAGCCCGAACACGAAGGCGATCGGCACAATGACGGGCGCGGTGACCAGGTCACCCCGCCGTACCCACAGCGCGGTCAGCGCGCAGACGGGCAGGAACAGCACCCCGTACACCACCAGTGACGACCCGAACAGCAGCTGGTCGAGGCAGCCGAGCGCGAACATCGACGCTCCGCAGAACAGTCCGCTGCCGAGCCCGGTGAGCCGGGGGTTCGGCAGCCGCCGTACCGGCTGGGCGGGCACCGTCTCGGGCCGCCGTACGGCCGGAACTCCCTTTCGTACGCCACCGGCCGTGGCCCGCCCGGCCTGGGCGGGAAGGGGCGCGCCGCGTCGCTGTCCGTACCGAGGGGGACGCGTCCTGGGTTGTTGCTCCACTGGACCAACTTAGGTCTGTTTATGTGCGCAATGGGCCCTCAGACACGCCGCGGGAGAGAGCTTGGCCAAGCGTTCGACAGGTCGCCGGTGCGGGAGCGCGCACGCCGTAGACTGGTGGATCGGCCCGCGCTCTCCGTAGGCCCTTCGCCCATCCTCACGTACGGGAAGTCGCAACGTGTCGCTCACGATCGGAATCGTCGGTCTGCCCAATGTCGGCAAGTCGACCCTGTTCAACGCCCTGACCAAGAACGACGTGCTCGCGGCCAACTACCCGTTCGCCACGATCGAGCCCAACGTGGGCGTGGTCGGCGTCCCGGACGCCCGGCTGACCAAGCTGGCGGAGATCTTCAACTCGCAGAAGCTCCTCCCGGCGACCGTCGACTTCGTCGACATCGCCGGCATCGTGAAGGGAGCCTCGGAGGGTGAGGGCCTGGGCAACAAGTTCCTCGCGAACATCCGCGAGTCCGACGCGATCTGCCAGGTCATCCGCGCCTTCAAGGACGAGAACGTCGTGCACGTCGACGGCAAGGTCTCGCCCAAGGACGACATCGAGACGATCAACACCGAGCTGATCCTCGCGGACCTCCAGACGATCGAGAAGGTCCTGCCGCGCCTCCAGAAGGAGTCGCGCATCAAGAAGGACGTCGCTCCCAAGGTCACCGCGGTCGAGGCGGCGAAGGAGATCCTGGAGAAGGGCGACACCCTGTTCTCCGCGGGCATCGTCCAGGGCTCCGGCAACGAGGAACTCCTCCACGACCTGCACCTCCTCACCACCAAGCCCTTCCTCTACGTCTTCAACGTCGACGAGGACGAACTGACCGACGACGCCTTCAAGGACGAGCAGCGCGCCCTGGTCGCCCCCGCCGAGGCGATCTTCCTGAACGCCAAGCTGGAGCAGGACCTCGCCGAACTGGACGAGGAGGACGCGATGGAGCTCCTGGAGTCCGTCGGCGCCGAGGAGCCCGGCCTCACCACCCTCGCCCGCGTCGGCTTCGACACCCTGGGCCTCCAGACCTACCTGACGGCCGGCCCCAAGGAATCCCGCGCCTGGACCATCAAGAAGGGCGCCACCGCCCCCGAGGCCGCCGGAGTCATCCACACCGACTTCCAGAAGGGCTTCATCAAGGCGGAGGTCATCTCCTTCGAGGACCTGGTGGAAACGGGCTCGGTGGCCGAGGCCCGCGCCAAGGGCAAGGCCCGTATGGAGGGCAAGGAGTATGTGATGCAGGACGGGGACGTGGTGGAGTTCCGGTTCAATGTGTAGTGGCTGACACATCACCACGTCGCTGATCTGGCAAACGTGCAGTTCAGAGGGGGGCCGACTCTTCGGGGTCGGGCCCCTGGTTTTTTCCCGTGCTGGGATGGTGCTGGGATCGTGCCGGGATTTTGGGGACGCCGGTGCTGGGTCGCGCACTGTCCAGTGCCTGGCAGCAGGGGAGTGCACGAACCAGCCCCCCCTCCCTTGGCGATGCTTGGCGGAGGACGCGATCCGCCCGTCACCCGGCCCGACGCCGTCTTCTCCGGCAGCCGGGTCCACGACGACGAGACCTGCGACCCAGACCCGGTCACCCCGTACGGGGCCGCGAAGGCCGCTGCCGAGACGGCCGTGCGGCTCCTGTGTCCGGACGCGGCCGTCGCCCGCACCTCGCTGATCATCGGGAACGGCCGGTCCGAGCACGAACGCTTGGCGCACGCGCTGATCGCCGGAACGCGGGAAGTTCTCTTCACTCACGCGATCGGACAGGGCCAGCCTCTTCCACCTTGCCGGCCCCGACGCTCTCAGCCGCTACGACCTCGGTGTGCGCATCGCCCGGCGCGACGGCCTCGACGCATCCCGTCCGCCGTCTGGGCGCCGAGCGGACACGCTCCTGCTGCTTGGCACGACCAGCCCGGTGTCGCACGGCCGGAAGGACGTCAGGTCCACGACTCGTGACCGTGAGCGACACTGGCAAGGTGCCCTACTAACGTCAATGTTGCTAACATTGACGTTAGTATCACGGTTGGAGGTGGGTAGGCATGGCGGACTTCGTAGGCCGTCGGCAGGAACTGGCGACGCTGGAGCGAGAGCTGCAGAAGGTGGCGGCAGGGGTTGGCGGGGAGCGGCCCGGTCGGTGCGTGATGTTGCGCGGGCGGCGCCGGGTGGGCAAGTCGCGGCTGGTCGAGCGGTTTGCGGAGCGCTCCGGAGCCCCGTTCCTGTTCTACGCGGCGACCGGTGCCTCCCCCAGGGATGATCTGGCACGGCTGGCCCGGGACGCCCAAGCATCGACGCTGCCGTTGGCGGGGCTGGTGGCCGCCGCGCGGCCGGAGAGCTGGGATGCCGCGTTCGATGTGCTGGCTGCGGCGCTGCCCGCCGACCGGGCGAGCGTGCTGGTCATCGACGAAGTGCCGTACCTGATGGATACCGCTGGCGCCTTTGAGGGGATGCTGCAGCGGGCCTGGGATCGGGTTCTTGAAACCAAGCCGGTGCTGCTGGTCCTCATCGGCTCCGATCTGTCGATGATGGAGGCTCTGAACAGCTACGGACGCCCCTTCCATCAGCGCGGCCGGGAGATGGTGCTGGGACCGCTGAACCCCGCCGAGGTGGGGAGGATGCTGGGGCTGGATTCGGCGGAAGCCTTCGACGCCGCGCTGGTCACCGGCGGGCTACCGCTGATCTGCGCGGAGTGGCCGCGCGGAGCAGGGCTGTGGGACTTCCTCGGCGAGGCGTTGAGTGACCCGGTCTCGGCCCTGCTGGTGTCGGCCGAGCGCTCGCTGGCTGCCGAATTCCCCCCGCAGGCCCAGGCGCGTACGGTGCTGGCGGCTATCGGAAGTGGCGAGCGGACCTTCACCAACATCGCCCGTGCAGCCGGCGGGATCGGGGCCACGCCGCTGCAGCGAGCTCTGGAGCTGCTTACGGACAAACGGATCGTCGCTGGGGAGCTGCCCGTATCGCTGCGTCCGTCGAAGGATCGCCGCTACCGGGTGACAGATCCCTACCTGCGGTTTTGGCTGCACCTGCTCGGCCCGTCCATGGAGGAGATCGAGCGAGGGCGGGGCGATCTGACCTTGGCACGCGTCCGGGAGAACTGGACCAGCTGGCGTGGCCGGGCGATCGAGCCGCTCATCCGCGAGGCGCTGGCCCGGGTACTGCCCGACGACCGGCTCCCCGCAGCCCCCGCAGTGGGCGGCTACTGGACCCGTACCAACGACGTAGAGATCGACATTGTCGGGGCAGACCGCGCTCCCATTGCCAAGGAGCTGCTCTTCGTCGGCTCCATCAAGTGGCTGGAGCGGTCGCCCTTCGACCGGCACGACCTGGCCGCTCTCCACAGACACCGGGCCGCCCTCACCGACGAACCTGTTCCCGTCGTGGCGGTCTCGCGCAGCGGAGTCGACTGTCCGGGGCTCGATGCCGCCTACGGCCCCGGCCACTTGCTGGCAGCCTGGCCGCTGTGAGTGGCGAATGGTAGGCCCGGCGCGGGAGTTGGGGAGCGGAGCGCCATTGCGGCGACGAGGGGACTTTGAGAGCGGTCGGCGTGGTGGGTGCCGAGGTGGGCGTCGAGGCGAAGGAGGGCGGCGGGCGCCCGGTGCCACGCATTTCCGGGCCGGTGGAGGACCAGCCAGTCCGCAGTCGGGCAGCTCGGTCATGGCTCGACCGTAGCGACCGGGGGAGACCGGGGCCACGAGATCACAGTGGTCGGGACCGGGTCTTCCCCCGAGTCTGACGGCGCGGTGGCGTGTCGGTGCGGGGCAGTAGTGTCGGGCCGGTGGGGAAACGTGAGCGGGATCTGCTCGCCGAGAGCACCGGGTTGTACGAGGCGGCGCGGGCCGTGCTCGCCGATCAGACGCGGGCGCTCGAGGCGGTGCGCTCGGCGCTGGCACCGATCCATGCCGAACTCGTCGGCAAGGAGCTGGAGTTCATCCCGGTCTCGCGGCTCAAGGACGTCACCGAGGGGCGGCTGCGGATCGCGGCGCTGGAGGCGGCCGGGTTCGGATCCGTCCGCGCGGTGCACGAGACGAGCCGGTACGAGCTGCGGCAGCTGCCCGGCATCGGCGAGCAGACCGCCGACCGGGCCCTCGCGGCCGCGCGGCAGATCGCCCGCGCGGTGGAGGAGACCGTCTCCGTGCGGATCGACGTCGACCACCCCGAGCCCCGCACGACCGCCCTGGTCATCGCCCTGCGCACGCTCGTCGAGGCCGGCCCGGAACTGCGCCGGGCGGTGGACGCGGCCACCCGGCTCGACGAGAAGCTGGGTGAGCTGCTCCCGCTGGCCCGGCCCGCGGGCGGGCGGCTGCGGATGGCGCTCGCGGGGCGGGAGCGCCGGGAGAGCGCGCTCGCGGCGGTCGCGGAACTGCGGGAGCTGACCGCAGCCGCGGGCGCGAGGGACATACGCCTGCTGCTCGCGCAGGCCTCCACCGACCTGCTGCGCACGCCCGCCTCCGACATCGAGGCGTGGGTCGACTTCGAGCTGCGCTCCACGGAGTACTACAGCCAGCTCGCCGAGGTCTCCGAGCACCGTCCGGACGTGGCCGCCGCCGAGGGGTTCCTGCCGTCGAAGGTCGTCGAGCGGGTCCACGCCCAGGGCCTGGACGACACGCACCGGCGGGTCTCGCTGCGCGGCTACCAGGCCTTCGGCGCCCGGTTCGCGCTCGCCCAGCGCCGGGTCGTCCTCGGCGACGAGATGGGGCTCGGCAAGACCGTGCAGGCCATCGCGGCGCTCGCCCATCTCGCGGCGGACGGTCACAGCCACTTCCTGGTCGTCTGCCCGGCCAGCGTGCTGATCAACTGGACCCGTGAGATCCGCGCCCGCAGCACCCTGCGGGCCCTCCCCGTGCACGGCTCGGAGCGGCTGGAGGCGTACGAGGAGTGGCGGGAGCGTGGCGGCGTCGCGATCACCACGTACGACATGCTGCGCACGCTTCCCACCCCGAACGGCGACAGCGCCGGTACGAAGCCGGGCATGCTCGTCGTCGACGAGGCGCACTACGTGAAGAACCCGGACACGCGCCGCTCCAGGGCGGTCGCGGCCTGGGCGGGGACGTGCGACCGCGTCCTGTTCCTGACCGGGACGCCCATGGAGAACCGGGTCGAGGAGTTCCGCACTCTCGTCCGCTACCTCCAGCCGTCCCTTCTCCCCGCGATTCAGCAGGGCACCGCGGCGGCCGGCCCGCACGCCTTCCGCAGGTCCGTCGCCCCCGCCTATCTGCGCCGCAACCAGCGGGACGTCCTCACCGAACTGCCCGCGCTGGTGGAGATCGACGAGTGGGAGGAGCTCAGCCCCGCGGACCGGGAGGCCTACCGCGCGGCGGTCGAGGACGGGAACTTCATGGCGATGCGCCGCGCCGCCTACGCCGACGCCGAGAAGTCCGCGAAGCTCCAGCGCCTGCGCGAACTGGTGGCGGAGGCGGCCGAGAACGGTCTGAAGGTCGTGGTGTTCTCGTACTTCAAGGACGTCCTCGCGACCGTCCGAGGCGCCCTGGCGAAGGAGGACGTCCTCGGCCCGGTCTCCGGCGCCGTCCCCGCCGCGCGCCGCCAGGGCCTGGTCGACGACTTCACGGCCGCCCCCGGCCACGCGGTCCTGCTCTGCCAGATCGAGGCCGCCGGCATCGGTCTCAACCTCCAGGCCGCGTCCGTGGTCGTTCTGTGCGAACCGCAGGTCAAGCCCACCATGGAACATCAGGCCGTGGCCCGCGCCCACCGCATGGGCCAGGTCCGCCCGGTCCAGGTCCACCGCCTCCTCGCCACCGACAGCGTCGACCAACGCCTCCTGTACATCCTCAAGAACAAGGCCCGCCTCTTCGACGCCTACGCCCGCCGCAGCGACACCGCCGAACAGACCCCGGACGCCATCGACATCTCCGACAGCACCCTCGCCCGCCGCATCGTGGAGGAGGAGCAGCGGCGCCTGGAGAGCGAGCGGGCCGACAGGGTTTAGCGGCGTACGTCGAGTTCGGTGAGGGTCGCGGTTCCGTGCACGGTGACGCGTACGAAGCGGACCGGCGTGCCGCCTCCCGGGGCTCGCCAGTCGTGGCCGTCCGCCGACACCTCGACGGCGTACGACGTCGGCGGCTCGGTCCAGGTCGGCCGTACCGGGCCGACACGCGCCGGACGGCCCAAGTCGACGGTGAGGGAGGCCTGTTCGGCTTCCGGTGACCATGCCGTCGTCGCGTTGCCGTCCACCGCCGCCTCCGGGTAGAGGCCCGGCTCCGAGGAGGTGGCCGTCACCCGGCGGCAGCGTGCGAGGTCCCCGGTCGGAGCGAGGTCGGGGCGGCGGGTCTTGAGGGTGACGGTGTCGGTGAGCGTGTAGCGCCCTTCGGGGGTCTCCAGGGCGAACGGAGCGCCGGAACGCAGCCGGACCGTGGTCGTGTCGGGGCCGAGGGCGATGTCGTACGTACGACCGCGCCAGCGGAGCCCCGACAGCCGTACGCCGTCCGACAGTTGGGGCGGCAGCGACGGGTCCAGGTGGAGGGCGTCCTCGCGCAGCCTGAGGCCGGTCAGGCCGTGCGTGAAGATCTGCAGGAAGCCGCCCTTGCCGGTGAGGAAGTCCTGCGCGGGGGAGCCCGCAAGAGCGTCCCCTGCGCCTGCCTTGTCGCCGCGGGCCTCCGAGAACAGGGCGAACGGCCCCCGGGAGAAGGGCCGGTAGGCGCGCTGGAGGAAGGTGTACGCGACACAGCCCGGCTCACCGATCGCGGCCGCGTCGATCGCGTGCACCGAGTCCGTCATCGCCGGGCCCTCCGGGTCGGTGCGCTGGGTGTAGTGGTCGAGGGTGGCGGACGCGGCACCCTCCGGCATCGGCCACTCCAGCGGGTAGGTCAGCAGCACGGTGTCCGCCTGCTTGATCTGCGAGCCGTCGTAGCCCGCGTACTGGAGGAAGACCTTGCGCTTCGGGTCGTACGGGATGCGCAACTTGTCCGCGACGGCGGTCCAGTCGGGGGCGGCGGGCGTGCCGAGGACCGACGCGGCGCGGGTCGCGGCGCGCAGGGCGGTGGCGGCGACGGCGTTCGTGTAGACGCCGTCGTTCACGCCGTTGCTGTACTCGTCCGGGCCCGCGACGCCTTTGATGGAGTACGTGCCGTCAGGGTTCTTCGTGGCGCGTGAAGTCCAGTACTCGGCAAGTCCCTTGAGGAGGGGCCAGCCCCGATCGCGGAGCCACGCGCGGTCGCCGGTCGAGAGGTAGTACTGCCAGGCGGCCAGCGCGATGTCGCCCTGGAGGTGGTTCTGGGTGACACAGTGCGGTGGGTTCCAGCTCTGGCACTCGGTCCACAGCCGGCCGCGGCTCGAGCTGGTCCACGGGTAGAAGAGGCCGGACACGGCTGTCCTGCGCGCGTTGTCGGCGGCCGCGGCGCGGGTGCGGTAGCGGTATTCGAGGACCGGACGGGCGAGTTCGGGGCGGGTGGCGAGCAGCGACGGGAACATCCAGGTCTCGGCGTCCCAGAAGATCATGCCCGCGTAGTTGTCGCTGGTCAGGCCCGCGGGGGCGATGCTGTCACGGGCGCCGCGGCGGAGCGAGGACAGCAGGCCGTACTGGGCCGAGCGCGCCCACAGCTGGATCTCCGGGCGGCCCGGCACCTCGATGTCCGCGGACCAGAGCGCGCGCCACGCGTCGGTGTGGGCGGCCATGAGTGCGGGCCAGCCGCGGGTGGCGGCGCGCAGTGAGGCGGTACGGGCGGCCTGTTGGGGGTCGGGGGAGGTGAGGGCGGTGTCGACGCCGACGTACTTGGTGACCTCGTAGCCCCGCCCCTCGTGGGCGTGGAAGGTCGCCGAATGCCGCGCGCCCAACTTTCCGTCCGCGTGTGGGGGTTGGTGGATTCCGGGCGCCTCCAGCGTGGAGGCCACCGCGCCGTCCACCTCGGTGCCGTCCGTGCGGAACGCCACGCCGATGGTGCGCTCGCCGACGCGGCCCGCGTCCGTCTGTGTGATCCGGCGGGCGCCGCGGCCGTCGATGCGGTCGGTGACGGTGAGTTCGCCGTCCCAGTGCGGGGTGATGTGGAGGCGGACGGCTCCGGTGTGGGGGGTGTCGCGGGCCGTGAGGACGTCGTACGTCAGGTCCGTGCGGCGGCCGTCGGCGGTGGTCCAGGTGAGGGCGGTGCGGAGGTAGCCGCAGCGGAGGGAGAGGGTTTGGCGGTAGCGCGAGACGCGACTGTGTGCGCCGTACGTCTCGTCGCCGACGCGGAGGTCGAGGCCCGACCAGGTGGGCAGCGCGGCGATGGCCTCGCGGCCGGCCGTGTTCTTCGGGCCGCGGGCGTAGAGGCCCGCGACGAAGGTGCCGTCGTAGCGCGGGGTGTAGAGCGGCCAGCCCGTCTTCTCGGGGGAGGCCGCGTAGCCCGTGCCGGTGGGAGGGACGCGGGTGCCGAGGTAGCCGTTGCCGACGTAGGGGTGGTACGCGTCCTTGGAGTCGATCTTCGTCGCGGTCGGGGACCAGGTGGGGTCGGACTCCCTGCATCCGGTCGTTGCCGGGTGGGGTGTGGCTGATGCCGGGGGGAGAGGGAGGAGCAGGGCGGTGGTGAGGGAGGCGAGGAGGAGGGGGAGGGGGCGGCGGCGCGTGGTCACCTTTCGACGATGGGGTGGGGGACGGGGTGGGGGTGGTATGCGCGCCGGAGTGTCCCACGTACGGGGCGAACTACCCTCTCGCCAACCCCGTCTTCACCCCCGCACCGCACAACGGCACCACCGCCGTGCGCTCCCCGAGCGCCCCCTCCCGCACAGCCGCCCAGCACGCCACGCCCGTCGCCTCGACGTACAGGCCCTGTGAGGCCAAGTCCCGCTGGGCGTGCCGGATCTGGTCCTCCGTCACGGTGAGGAAGGTGCCGCCCGAGTCGCGTACGGCCCGCAGGATCTGGCGGGCCCGCGGCGGGCTCGGGATCGCGATGCCCTCGGCGAAGGTGGGCGCCGTCGGGGTGACGCCGACCAGCTCGTCCGCACCTTGCGACCAGGCGTGCGCCAGTGGCGCGACCGCGGCTGCCTGGACGGCGTACAGCGCGGGCCGCCGGTCGATGAACCCGGCGGAGTGCAGCTCGGCGACGGCGAGGGCGGCGCCGAGAAGCAGCGTGCCGTTGCCGACGGGGACGACGAGGACGTCCGGGAGGCGTCCGCCGAGGTCCTCCCAGAGCTCGTGGACGTAGGTCTTCGTGCCGTGCAGGAAGTACGGATTGAAGACGTGCGAGGCGTAGAACGTGCCCGGCGAGTCCGCCGCCTCCCGCGCCGCCCGCGCCGTCGTCTCCCGGTCCCCGTCCACGACGTGCACCCGCGCCCCGTGCGCCTCGATCTGCTCGAGCTTCTTCGGCGACGTCCCCTCGGGGACGTACACCGTGCAGGGCAGCGCGGCCCGCGCACAGTACGCGGCGATCGCCGTCCCCGCGTTGCCGCTGCTGTCCGCGAGCACCTGCCGGGGACGCAGCCGCAGCGCCAGCTCGGCCAGCAGTACGGCGCCGCGGTCCTTGAACGACAGCGTCGGCATCAGGAAGTCCAGCTTGGCCGAGACACCCTCGCGCAGCGACACCAGGGGGGTGCGGCCCTCCCCCCAGGCTGACCGTGGGCGCGGCCAGTGGCAGGCATTCCGCGTACCGCCACAGTGAATTCACCCGTCCGGTGAGGGACTTGAGGGACGCCGGCGTCGGCGCGAAGTCCAGGTCGAGCGGGCCGCGACAGACCGGGCAGCACCAGTCGAGCGAGCCGCCGGGGACGCGCGTACCGTCCGCCGGGCAGAAGCAATCCGGCAAAGGTGTCATGTGCGCAGGGTATGTGCGCGGGGCGAGCGGTCCGGGCAGGCCTCCGGCGCAATTCCTGCGGGCGCCGCGCCTGTGACGTGTGTCGGCCGCGCGAATCGTCGTGCAGGTTCCGCATTCCGCCCCCGCCCGCGCCGCGCTTACGATGCGCCCAGCCGTTCGACAGTTGTACGGCAATCACACGACAGCCGCACGACAGTTCTACGTAATCCCGCCTGGACTAGGAGCAAGGTACTCGTGGCCATATTCCCGCCGCCCGGGCCCCAGCAGCCCGAGGGCCAGTACCCGCCTCCCTACCCCCAGGGGCAGTACCCTCAGGGGCCGTACCAGGTCTGGGGCCAGGGCTACTCTCCGTACAACCGTCCCGCGCCCGTCAACGGTCTCGCGATCACCGCGCTGGTGCTCGGCATCCTCTGTTTCCTGCCCGCCGTCGGGCTGGTGCTCGGGATCATCGCGCTCGCGCAGATCAAGAAGCGGGGCGAGCGGGGCAAGGGGATGGCGGTGGGCGGCATCGTGATGTCCTCGCTCGGCGTCGCGCTGGTCGTGCTCGCGCTGGCGACCGGCGGCGTGCGCGACTTCTGGGACGGCATCGAGGACGCGGCGAACGACTCGAACTCCGCCTTCTCGCTGGAGAAGGGCGAGTGCTTCGACGCGCCGGACGGTGGGCTGGAGGGCCTGGCGTACGACGTCGACAAGGTGCCGTGCGCCGGGCCGCACGACGCCGAGGTGTTCGCGGACTTCACGATGAGCGGCGGAAGCTACCCGGGCGACAGCGAGGTCGTCGACGTCGCGGACGCCAAGTGCTACGCGCTCAAGGACGCGTACGCGATGGACATCTGGGCCGTCCCGGAGGACGTCGACGTGTACTACTTCACGCCGACCAGGACCAGCTGGCGCCTCGGCGACCGCGAGATCACCTGCATGTTCGGGAACACGGACGAGAACGGCAGTCTGACCGGCTCCCTGCGCAATGACTCGCTCACGCTGAACGCCGATCAGTTCGCGTATCTGCAGGCCGCGAACGTGCTCAACGCGGCGATGGACTCGGCACCCGACGAGACGTACGTCGAGGACGACCTGCCGGGGTACAAGGAGTGGGCGAGCAGAGTGTCCGACGCACTCGGCGAGCAGGCGGACCAGCTGCGCGGCCACGGCTGGCACGCCACGGCCGACAAGCCCGTCGCCGCTCTGGTGAAGGACATGGAGGCGTCGCGGAAGGAGTGGGCGAAGGCTGCCGACGCCCAGGACGCGGACGCCTTCTACGTCCACTACGACAAGGGTTTCAAGCTCATCGACCCGAACCGGACGGTCACCGCACGCAAGGCTCTGGGCCTTGCCACGCCCCCGCCGTCGTACGGCGAGGACGGTGACAGCGAGGGCGAGGGTCGGGGCGACGGTGGAGACGGCACCGGCCTGGAGGTGTGACGGGGGCTGTACGGGGGAGAAAGTGCCTGGGTAAAGCCCTCAGCGGCCATAAGTAATCACATCGAGTGAATCTTTGGCCATCGCTTGCATGGCACAACCCACGGTTGCCAGGCTGTAGCTGTCTGTACAACCTGATGGGAGCGGCCAGTGACTTTCGGTGAGCAGCCGGCGTACCTGCGCGTCGCGGGTGATCTCCGCAAGAAGATCGTCGACGGCTCGCTGCCACCGCACACCCGCCTCCCCTCCCAGGCCAGGATCCGCGAGGCGTACGGAGTCTCGGACACGGTCGCCCTGGAGGCCCGCAAGGTGCTGATGGCCGAGGGCCTGGTCGAGGGGCGCTCCGGTTCGGGGACGTATGTGCGGGAGCGGCCGGTGCCGCGCCGGGTGGCCCGCTCCGGATACCGGCCGGACAGCGGCGCCACGCCGTTCCGGCAGGAGCAGGCCGACCTGTCCGCGCGCGGCACCTGGGAGTCGCACAGCGAGCAGGCCGAGGCGAGCGGGGCGATCGCCGAGCGACTCTCCATCCGGCCCGGCGACCGCGTGATGTGCACGAACTACGTGTTCCGGGACGGGGGCGAGGTGATGATGCTCTCCACGTCCTGGGAGCCTCTCGTCGTCACGGGGCGTACGCCGGTGATGCTCCCCGAGGAGGGGCCGCTCGGCGGCATGGGCGTCGTCGAGCGAATGGCGGCCATCGACGTGATCGTGGACAACGTCACGGAGGAGGTGGGCGCGCGCCCCGGCCTCGCCGAGGAACTCCTCGCGCTGGGCGGCGTCCCCGGGCATGTGGTCGTCGTCATCCAGCGCACGTACTTCGCGTCGGGCCGCCCGGTCGAGACGGCCGACGTCGTCGTACCGGCGGACCGGTATCGCGTCGCGTATCACCTGCCGGTGAAGTAGCCGCGGATGCGGCCGTAGCCAAGTGCCCTGTGTGTGAGGCCGGTTGGAATCTGGCCTTTCTCGAATGCCCTGCCCGGGGCGGAGTTCGCGCTGGCCGGGAGTCGCACGGAGGGCGGTCGACGGCGCGTTCGACGGCGTGCGCCCCTCCGTCCTGGCTGGTTGCGTACCTCTTTGTGAAAAGGCGTATTCGCAGCGTGAAGGTTAGGCGTAGGCTCGGGCATATGCGGATTGGGGTTTCGTCAGGGCGTGGAGTGCGGCGCGAGCCGGGGGCGGGAAGTGGAGGGGCTCGATGAATGACGGCACGATCACTCTTCCCTGGCTCGTCATACGCCAGGACGACAACGGCAATCGCTACCGCGTCGGCCGGTACGCGACCCGGGCCGAGGCCCAGAAGATCGCGGACAGCCTCGACGACCGCGGCCACAAGCAGCTCTACTGGGTCGAGCGAATCGGGCAGAACGGATCCAAGTAGGCTCCGCGCATGACCGAACGGATCGTGGTGGTGGGAGCCGCCCTCCAGCGCGATGGACGCCTCCTCGCCGCACGCCGCAGCGCACCCCCTGAACTGGCCGGACGCTGGGAACTGCCCGGCGGCAAGGTCGAACCCGGCGAGGCCCCCGAAGCCGCCCTTGTGCGCGAACTGCGCGAGGAGCTCGGTGTTGATGCCGAGCCCGTCGAGCGCGTCCCGGGGGAGTGGCCCCTGCGCGCGCCGTACGTCCTGCGTGTGTGGACCGCGCGACTGCGCCCCGGCTCGGGTGACCCGAAGCCCCTTGAGGACCATGACGAACTGCGCTGGCTGGCTCCGGGCGAGGTCTGGGACGTGGACTGGCTGGACCAGGACGTCCCCGCGGTGAAGGCCACGCTGCTCCGGTGGGATACGAGCGCATAGGTCCCGCCGGACGTGGCGCGGGGCGCCTCTGGTTCGGGGTGGCGTACGCCGTTCGTGCCACAGTGCGCCCACGTGTGCGGTAAGGCGCCATGGATATCGGGTATGTGCCCATTAACCCCATGAAACCGGACATGGGTGAGCTCTTGGCCTGGGAAGTGATCGGCGTGATCGACACTGAAGGCGACTGGGCCGAGTGGACCTTTCCCGCGGAGCCGGGTGCCGTCCGCACCGCCCGAGCAGTCGTCCGGGGCCAGCTGCGCACCTGGGAGCTGGACTCCCTCGGTGACGTGACCGCGTTGCTGGTCAGTGAGCTGGTGACCAACTCCCTGCGGCATGCCACCGGCCCTATCGGCGTCCGCCTGGTCAGACCCGCCGGGGTGCCGGGCGCCCTGTTGGTGGAGGTCTCCGACCCGTTGCCCGACCTGCCCCGCGAGCGGGCCGCGGACGCCGATGACGAGAGCGGGCGGGGGCTGCAGCTCGTGGCCGGTTCCTCGCGCCGCTGGGGGATGCGGCCCGGGGGCACCGGCAAAACGGTGTGGTTCGAGCTGGCGGTGCCCGGCTGAGGGTCCGTCGGGCGGGGGCGACCGATTGGTTCAGGCCAGTGGCGCGGTCCGGAGTCTGTGATTCGGAGGGGTGCCACCTGGTTAGAAGACTGGGAGTATGTCGCGGCCGGTCCAAAAACCATCGGGACCGTGCTGTGATCGTGAACACCGTGTTGTGCGGCACCGTAGTGCTGGATACTGCGGGCAGCCGCCCCCGGTGACCGGTGCCGGACGCGGTGAGCTGGAGGGGACGGTTCGCGTGAGCGAGATACCAGCGAAGGCCACGGAGTCCGAGGACCCGTCGGACGGCGCGAGGGCTGACGCCACGGTCGATTCCGCCGTGTCCGAGGCGGCGGTCGTGGCGGAGTCCGAAGCGACGGGCGACGCGACGTCCTGGGCGTCGGCCGACGCGACGCCTGACGCGACGCCTGATGTGTCGGGCGAGGCGATGGCCGCTGCGGCGGGCGAGACGGCAGCCGAGTCGACGGGCGCCGTGACCGCCGACGCGGCGGGCGGGGTAAGAGCCGATGCGGCGAGCGAGCCGCCCGCCGAAGCGGCGGCCCCGTCGATCGCCCGTCTGAAGGCCGAACCAGCGGCTGATCCGGAGGCCGAAGCGGTGCACGGCGTGACGGCCGAAGCGGTGGACGGTGCGACGGCCGAAGCGGTGGACGGTGCGACGGCCGAAGCGGTGGACGGTGCGACGGCCGAAGCGGTGCACGACGCGGTTGCCAAGGGGGCGGCCGATCCGGTGGCCGGAGCGATGGTCGAGGCGGCGGCCCGAGCGATGGTCGAGTTGGCGGCCGAACCGTCAGGCGACACGATGTGGCAGAGCAGTCCGCCCGGGTCGATATATGACTACATCAAGGTCGCCTCGTTCTCGATCGGCGCCGACGGGCTCGTCGACCAGTGGAGTCTGCGTGCCGAGCAGCTCTTCGGGATATCCGCGGAGCGCGCCCTCGGTATGGACCCCATCGAGGCGTTCTTCGCCCCCGACCAGCGCGAGCGCGGCCAGCGCAAGATGGCCGAGATCCTGGACGGCCGGGAGTGGACCGGCGTGGTCCCCTTCCGGATGCCGGCCTCCGAGGACGGCAAGAAGGGCGCCGAGGGCCTCGCCGAGGTCTATGTGATGCCCACCACGACGGAGGACGGCGAGCAGGCCGCCGTATGCATCGTCGTGGACGTCCGGACGCTCCGCCGGATCGAGACGGACCTCGCCGCCTCGCAGGCGATTTTCGGTCAATCTCCGTTCGGCTTTCTGCTGATCGACACGGACCTGCGGGTCCGCCGTGCCAACCAGCGCTTCGCCTCGGTGTTCGGCGGCGGCGTCGACGACCACCGAGGCCGCACCGTCCACGACTATCTGCCGCGCTCCGAGGCCGAGCGTGTCTCCGCGACGCTGCGCCGCGTCCTCGAAACCGGCAACTCCATCACGGACATGCACGTCACCGGCTTCGTGCCCGGCTCCGACGACCGCCGCCACTGGTCCGTCAACCTCTACCGCGTGCACAGTGGCAGCGGCCGCCCCATCGGCATCGCCTGGCTCGGAACCGACAACACCAGCCGTCGCGCCGCAGCCCGTGAAGCGGCCGCCGCGCGGCGCAATCTCGCCCTTCTGAACGAGGCGGGCGCCCGCATAGGCAACTCCCTCGACCTGGAGACCACCGCACGCGAACTCCTCGACGTCGTCGTGCCCGGTTTCTGCGACCTCGCGACCGTCGACCTCTACCAGGGCCTTCTGGCGGGCGACGAGACCCCACGGGCGCTCGCCGACGGCAGCGCGGAGTTGCGCCGGGTCGCCTTCGCCAGTGCCGTCTCCGACGCGCCGTTCATCGGCGGGCCCGCGCCCGTCGCCGTCGGCGCGGTCCACCACTACGCGTTCAACTCGCCCTGCGCGGACGCCCTGCGCACCGCCCGCCCCCGGCAGGTCCCGGCCGAGGACGGCGGCCTCATACAGTCCACGCTCGCCGTGCCGATGGTCGCGCACGACACCGTCGTAGGACTCGCGCAGTTCTCCCGTACGAAGGGCAGTGAGCCGTTCGGTGACCGCGACCGCTCGCTCGCGGTGGAGCTGGCGGCACGCGCCGCGGTCTGTATCGACAACGCCCGCCTGTACCGCCGCGAGCACGAGCGGGCGCTGATCCTGCAGCGTTCGCTGCTGCCGCCCGGCGACCCCGAGGCCTCCGGCCTGGACATCGCCTGCCGCTACCTCCCCGGAAACGCGGCCACCGAGGTCGGCGGCGACTGGTTCGACGTCATCGAACTCCCCGGTCACCGCACGGCGCTGGTCGTCGGCGACGTCATGGGCCGAGGCCTGCGCGCCGCCGTGGCGATGGGTGAACTCCGTACGGCCGTACGCACCTTGGCGCTGCTCGACCTGGAACCCGCCGAAGTGCTCTCGGCGTTGGACGAGATCGCCCGCGGCCTCGGCACCCCCGGCGGGGTGCAGCAGGCCACCCGCGCCGCCCGCCAGCCCCGTGACGCCGACCTCTCCGAGGTGTACCTCGCGACCTGCGTGTACGCGGTGTACGACTCGGTGACCAGGCGGATCACCTTCGCCAACGCCGGCCACCTGCCGCCGGTCCTGGTCGAGCCCGGCGAGAGCGCGCTGATGCTGGACGTGCCGCCCGGCATGCCGCTGGGCGTCGGCGGCGAGCCCTTCGAGGAGGTGGAGGTCGAACTGCCCGAAGGCGCGCTGTTGGCGCTCTACACGGATGGACTGGTCGAATCGCGCGACCATCCCCTCGACGAGGGTCTGCAGGCGTTCGTCGGGGCGCTGACGGACCCCTCCGCCCCCTTGGAGGACGTCTGCGACCACGTCCTCAACACCCTCGACACCCACCACGGCGAGGACGACATCGCCCTGCTGATGGCACGTGTCCAGGGGCTGCCCGAGGAGTCCGTCGGCGACTGGACACTGCCGCGTGAGCCGCGCAGCGTGGGCCGGGCCCGCGAGTACGCCCGCACCCAGCTGACCTCCTGGGGCCTGGAGCCGCTGGTCGACACCGCCGAGCTGCTGGTCAGCGAGCTCGTGACCAACGCGCTGCGCTACGGCGAGGGCGAGATCCGACTGCGGCTGCTGCTCGACCGGACGCTCGTCTGCGAGGTGTGGGACGCGGGCCTGGTCCAGCCGCGCCGCCGCCGGGCCCGGGACACGGACGAGGGGGGCCGCGGTCTGCAACTCGTCGGCCTGCTGTCCGCCGCCTGGGGCTCACGGCGTACGCCACGCGGCAAGACGGTCTGGTTCGAACTCCCGCTCCCGGACGGGGGTACGGGGCTCACGGACCCGGCGGAGGCACTACTCAGCCTGTTCTGAATCTGTTCCTGCCGGTGCCGGTGCCGGTGCCGGTGCCGGGTTCGGCGGCGGGTTCGGCGGCGGTGTCCCGTCGCCGGGCGCCGCCCTCCGGTTCCGCGTCCGCGGCCCGCCGAAGCTCGCCGCGGGAGCGCCGGGCGCGTTGCCCAGGAGGATCCCGCCGAGCACGGCGCCGCCGACTCCGGTGCCCTCGGGCCCGGCGTACGGATTGCCGTACGCCAGGACGTCCCGCTCGGCGAGCCGTTCCGTGTCCCGGGCGAGCTCGTCGGCCCGCTGGACGTCGGCGAGGGTGGGGGACGCCGGCGCGAGGTGGCGTTCCGCCTCCGCCAGCCGGGTCCGGGCCTCGCCGTCCACCGCTCCCCGGTGCGTGGTGACGAAGTCCGCCGCGAGGGCGACGGCGCTGCGGACCGGCAGCCGCGCCTCGTCGAGCAGGGCGCGGACCCGCTCGTCGGTGAGAGCGAGCGACGGGGCATCGGCCAGCGCGGCTTTGGCCCGGGCGACACGACGGAGGGCGCCGAGGGGATCGTAGGGGCCGCTCGTCATCTCCCGGCGTACCTCCGTGACCAAGGACTCGGCGTGCGCGATCCGGCCGGGCAGCGCACCGACGACGGCGCCGTCCGGAAGCCCCCGCGCCCGCGCGAGGTCGGCCTCGGCCCCGGCGAGCGCGGTGGGCAGCCGTTCGGCCGCGGAGGCGAGCTCGGCGGCCAGCCGGTCGACCCCGGCCACGAAGAGGCCCGCCTGGTCGACGGCGCCCTCGGCGGCCCGCAGAGACGCCGTGGCCTTCGCGTCCTCGCCCCGGTCGAGGGACTGCCGGGCCTGGTTGAGGTGGGTCGTGGCGAACACGAGCCGGTCCTTGGCCTGTTCGATGTGGCCCGCGACGGGCAGCGACGCGGCCGGCCCGTATCGCTCGTGCAGCTCGGCGTGTGTCGCCTCCGCGGCGGGCGTGCGCCCGGCGAGTTCCCGGAAGCGGCTCTCGGCCAGCTCCAGGGCGGCGGGCAGGGTCCGCTCCAGGGCGCGCAGCAGGTCGAACCCGGCGGCCTCCGCGTCCAGCCGCCGCCCCGCCTCCCGGCAGCGCGCGACGATCTCCTCCAGTAACTGCCGCCGGACCAGGCCGTCGTCCGGCACGGTCTCGTCCAGCCGTTGCCGCAATCGGAAGGCCTCCGCCAGCTCGGCGCGCGCGAATGCCACCGCCTCCGTGTACGGCCCGACCGCCTCGTCCCCGAACTGCGCCCCGGCCCACCCGAGTTCCTCCGCACTGGTGCGCACGCAGTCGTCCGCCTCGACGAGCGACTGCCGGGAGCGCCGGTCGAGTTCGGCGAACGGTACGGGGTGCGGGATGGCGCCGCCGGGTGTCGTACGGGTTCTCGCGCGCCGTATTCGCCGGGTGTACGTGTATGCCGCGAGTGCCCCCGCGGCGACCACCGCGATGAGGGGCAGGGCGAGATCACCGGTGGACGTCCCGTCCTGGCCGGGTGGCGCCGCCACCGCCGTGACCTGGCCGCCTTCCGACCACACCGTCGGATCCTCGGTACTCGCCCACGTGACGGACAGCACCAGCCACCCCACCGCCACCAACCCCCCGAGCACGGCATGCGTCACCCGCACGGCTATGTGGGACGTTGCTCGGCGCGACCGGTTTCGACTCAGGGGCGACGTCACATTTGGGAGCGTATGACCGCTTGCGCGGATGCGCGACCGGGGGTGTGCCGAGGCGAGGGCGCATAGGGTACGGGGGATACGGGGGCGTACGGAGGGGGTACGGGGGATGGATACGGGACGTACGGATTCGGGGCCGGAGACACAGGCGGACACCCGAACAGGTGAGTCCGGAGACGACGAGAGCCGAACGGGCGCCCCGGGGGCACCCGCGCGCCGTACCGCTCCCGCCTGGCTCCGCCGAGCCGCCCGCGCCTGGCGCCACCCCCGCCTCAGATGGCCCAAGCGCATCGCCCTCGCGCTCGTCCTCGCCCTGCTTCTGCCGGCCCTCGCCGCGGGCATCGCCCTGCGCGTCAACTACGCCGGAGACCTGGCCCCCGGCACCCAGACCAGGAACCGTGACGCCTTGTGGATGGGGCACGCCTGGGTCGACGGCCGCAAGAAGGACGCGGACGTCCATGCGCTCGCCGAGCGACTGCGCACGACCGGCATCCGGGACCTGTACGTGCACGCCGGACCGCTGGAGCACGACGGAACGCTGCCCAAGTCGGCGTATCCGAAGGCTGGTTGGCTGGTGGCGGCCGTGCACCGGGAGTTGCCCGGCGTCCGCGTCCAGGCCTGGCTGGGCGACGTGCTCGCGAGCGAGGGGCCGACCGGACTGCGCCTGGAGCGGGCGGCGACCCGGGCAGCGGTCGTCCGCTCCACCGGGCAGATCCTCGACGCCGGTTTCGACGGCGCCCACTTCGACCTGGAGCCGCTGCACTCCGACGACTCCGACTATCTCTCCCTCCTCGACGACCTGCGCCGCGTCACCCGCGCCCACGACGCCCCGCTCTCCGTCGCCGCCCACCAGATCGACCCGTTCCCGGCGGCCCACTCCATCAGGGGGCTCAGCGGACACCCCAAGTGGTGGTCCCAGGCGTACTTCGGGCAGGTCGCCCGCAGGGTCGACCAGATCGCCGTGATGACGTACGACACGGCGATGCCGCTGGAGAGCCTGTACGGCGGCTACGTCGCCCAGCAGACCTCCCTCGCCCTCGAAGTCACCCCGGAATCAACCGACTTGCTGATGGGTCTGCCCTTCTACTACGAAGACGACCTGAGCCACCACGGAGCCGCCGAGACGGTCCCGGCGGCCGTGCGCGGCACCCGCCTCGGCCTCTCCCGCACCGACCGCACCCGCGAACACTTCGGCGTCGCCCTGTACGTGGACTTCGCCGCACGGGAGAAGGACTGGACGGCATACGAGGAGGGCTGGGTCCGATGACCGTCCCCCCTGCGCGATGGCGGGTGCGGCCCTGTTCTTCGTGGGCCTGGGGCTCCTCGACGACGTAACCGTCCGGTCACTCAGATGTCATGGAACATTCGCTTTGTCGGGTGCGGCCATGTGTTGTGAACACGCTGTGAGTTCTCTACTGTCCTTCGGACGTTGCGCTCCGCTGTGCTGCCCGTCACACCCAGGGCGGGCGCACTCAGCCCCCCATGTGTGCGCAGCACTTCTTCCTATCCCTGTGAGGGTCACAGATTTATGCGAGCGCTACTCACCAACAAGGTTGCCCGGCGCGCACTGCGCCCGATCGTCGACCTCATCGACCAGCGCATCGAGCGCCAGGTCCGTCGCGCCGTCGCGGAACGCTCGGGGGGCGTGCTGCACCAGGGGACCGGCGCGCTGCCGCAGGGCGACAGCGCGCTGCAGCAGGAACTGAAGACGCTGCGCAACCGCCAGCGCCCCCTGGAGCTGTTCTTCGACGGGACCGGGCGCGGCGCGTCCCGCCTTCCGTCCGCGCCCCATCTCAACCGCACGATCAAAGAGCTGGCGCAGGTGGCCGGGGACAAGGACGACGCGGAGCGCAATGTCGCCCAAGCGTTCCGGCTGCTCATCGCCCTGGAGGCGCTCGGCGTCGGCAGGATCGCCGGCGGCACCATGAACATCGTCGGCAAGCTCGCCGCCGTACCGCTGCTCGACCCGCCGAACGACGAGATCCTGGAGATCGGCACCCTGTACGGAATGTTCGGCGCGGGCCTGATCCGCATGATGGAGCGTGCGGGACGCGACCCGAGCCTGACGATCGTCGACCCGCTCGCTGGCCTGCAGCTCCAGCCCGGCACCAGCATGGGCGGCGATGTGACGGGAACCCCCGTGCGCGAGGCCGCGGTGCGCACCAATCTCGGCCTGGCGGGCGCGGCCGGAACCGCGACCCGTATCCAGCAGGGCTTCTCCGAGGACCCCGAGGTGCGCGCCCTGGTCTCCGACCGCTCCTACGGAGTGATCATCGTCGACGGTGACCACTCCGCCGCCGGTGTCGCCGCGGATCTGGAGTGGGCCGAGAAGATCATCGCGCCCGGCGGGATCGTCGTACTGGACGACTTCGGCCACCCCAAGTGGCCGGGTATCAAAGAGGCCTTCGACAAGCACATGACCTCCGACACCCGGCTGACGTTCCTCGGCCAGGTGGCGCACTCGGGCTATCTGCGGGCGCATGCGTAGGGTGCGGGGCTCCTCAGGGTGACGCGGGCCGTCGGCGGATCTTCGACCCCAGCCACACCAGCGGGTCGTACTTGCGGTCCACGGCCCGTTCCTTCAAGGGGATCAGCGCGTTGTCCGTGATCTTGATTCCCTCGGGGCAGACCTCCGTACAGCACTTGGTGATGTTGCAGTAGCCGAGGCCGTGTTCGTCCTGGGCCGTGCGCTTGCGGTCCAGGCCGGTCTCGGCGGCCCCGTCCAGCGGGTGCATGTCCAGCTCCGCCACCCGCATCAGGAACCGGGGCCCCGCGAACGCCGGTTTGTTCTCCTCGTGGTCGCGCACCACATGACAGGTGTCCTGGCACAGGAAACACTCGATGCACTTGCGGAACTCCTGCGAGCGGTCCACATCCTCCTGCATCATGCGGTACTCGCCGGGCCCGAGGTCGGCAGGGGGGACGAAGGCGGGCACCTCCCGCGCCTTCGTGTAGTTGAAACCCACGTCCGTGACGAGGTCACGTACGACCGGGAAGGCACGCATCGGCGTGACGGTGATCGTCTCCTCGCGGGTGAACACCGACATGCGGGTCATGCACATCAGTCGCGGGCGCCCGTTGATCTCCGCCGAGCACGAACCGCACTTTCCCGCCTTGCAGTTCCAGCGGACGGCCAGGTCAGGGGCCTGGGTCGCCTGGAGGCGGTGGATGATGTCGAGCACCACCTCGCCGTCGTTCACCTCGACCGCGAAGTCCTCCAGGCCGCCGCCCTTGACATCCCCGCGCCACACCTTGAAGCGGGCCTCGTAGCTGCTCACTCGTAGAGCTCCTCTTCGGCGAGGTACTTGACCAGCTCTTCCTTCTCGAAGAGGGCGAGCAGGTCGGGGCGGATGGGTTCGGTGGTCTCGCGCGTGAGATCGATCTGGCCGTGTACGGGGTCGGTCGCCGCCAGTCCGCCGGTCGGGTCGGTCAGCCCGCACAGGAGGTTCAGGCGGCGCCAGGACCGCTCCATCGCCGGGTGGTCCTCGCGGGTGTGGCCGCCGCGCGACTCCGTACGCTCCAGGGCGGCGCGCGCCACGCATTCGCTGACCAGGAGCATGTTGCGCAGGTCCAGGGCGAGATGCCAGCCGGGGTTGAACTGACGGTGCCCCTCGACGCCGGCCCGCCGCGCGCGTACCCGCAGCTCCGCCAGCTTCTCCAGCGCCTGCTCCATCTCCCTCTCGCGACGGATGATGCCGACCAGGTCGTTCATGGTCTGCTGGAGTTCCTGGTGAAGGGTGTACGGGTTCTCCGGCGGGCGTCCGTCCTGCTCGCCCGGCGCCGGGCCCTCCGCCGAGAAGGGCCGCAGTGCCTCCGCGGCTGCCGTGTCGACCTGGATGTCGTCCACGGGCGGGCGGTCCCCGGCCAGATCGGCGGCGTACTGCGCGGCGTGCAGCCCCGCCCGCCGCCCGAACACCAGTAGGTCGGAGAGCGAGTTGCCGCCCAGCCGGTTGGAGCCGTGCATACCGCCGGCCACCTCACCGGACGCGAACAGCCCGGGCACGCCGCGCGCCGCCGCGGTGTCGGAGTCCACCGCGATGCCGCCCATCACGTAGTGACAGGTGGGCCCCACCTCCATCGCCTCCGCCGTGATGTCGACGTCCGCCAGCTCTTTGAACTGGTGGTACATGGACGGCAGTCGGCGCCGGATCACCTCGGCGGGCATCCGGGTGGAGACGTCCAGGAACACCCCGCCGTGCGGGGTGCCGCGGCCCGCCTTCACCTCCGCGTTGATGGCGCGGGCCACCTCGTCGCGGGGGAGCAGCTCGGGAGGGCGCCGGTTGTTGTCGGGGTCCTCGTACCAGCGGTCGCCCTCGTCCTCGGACTGCGCGTACTTCTCCTTGAAGACGTCGGGGATGTAGTCGAACATGAACCGCTTGCCGTCGGAGTTCCTGAGCACCCCGCCGTCGCCGCGGACGGATTCGGTGACCAGGATCCCCTTCACCGACGGGGGCCAGACCATGCCGGTCGGGTGGAACTGCACGAACTCCATGTTCAACAGGGGCGCCCCGGCCAACAGCGCGAGCGCGTGACCGTCTCCGGTGTACTCCCACGAGTTCGACGTCACCTTGAAGGACTTGCCGATGCCGCCGGTCGCGATCACGACGGAGGGCGCTTCGAGGACGAAGAAGCGGCCGCTCTCGCGCTCGTAACAGAAGGTCCCGGAGACCCGAGGGCCGTCTTTCAGGATCCGGGTGACGGTGCACTCCTGATACACCTTCAGGCGACTCTCGTAGTCACCCGTCTCTTCCATGTCCTCCTGCTGAAGGGAGACGATCTTCTGCTGGAGGGTGCGGATCAGCTCGAGCCCGGTCCGGTCGCCGACATGCGCGAGCCTCGGATACTCATGGCCGCCGAAGTTGCGCTGCGAGATCCGTCCGTCCTTCGTCCGGTCGAACAGCGCCCCCCAGGTCTCCAGCTCCCACACCCGGTCGGGGGCCTCCTGGGCGTGCAGTTCGGCCATCCGCCACTGGTTGAGGAACTTCCCGCCCCTCATGGTGTCGCGGAAGTGGACCTGCCAGTTGTCGTGCTCGTTCGCGTTGGCCATCGCCGCCGCGATGCCGCCCTCGGCCATCACCGTGTGCGCCTTGCCGAACAGCGACTTGCAGATCACGGCCGTACGGGCGCCGCGCTCCCGCGCCTCGATGGCGGCCCGGAGGCCGGCGCCACCGGCACCGACCACGACGACGTCCCACCCCTGGCGGTCCACAACCGACATCAGAAAAACCTCGGATCGTCGAAAGCACCGGACGCGAGCAGATACACGTAGAAGTCGGCGAGCGCCACGCTCACCAACGACGTCCAGGCGAGCAGCATGTGACGGGCATTCAGCTTTCCGACCCACTGCCACATCCGGTAACGCACAGGATGCTTGGAGAAGTGTTTGAGCTTCCCTCCGACGATGTGCCGGCAGGAGTGGCAGGAGAGTGTGTACGCCCAGATCAGCGTGATGTTGAGCAGGAAGACCAGGGTGCCCAGGCCCATGTGGCCCCAGTTGTAGTGCTCGTCGCGGAAGGAGAGCACGGTGTCGTACGTGAGGATCCCGGCGACGACGATCGCGGCGTAGAAGAAGTACCGGTGGATGTTCTGCAGGATCAGCGGGAAGCGGGTCTCGCCGGTGTACTTCTTGTGCGGTTCGGCGACCGCGCAGGCGGGCGGGGACGCCCAGAAGCCGCGGTAGTAGGCCTTGCGGTAGTAGTAGCAGGTCAGCCGGAAGCCGAGCGGGAAGATCAGGATGATGATCGCGGGGGAGATTCCCCACCAGCTCCCGAAGAGGTCCGCGTTCGGCCCGGCGCGCATGGTCTCGCACCGCTCGGCCAGACAGGGCGAGTAGAACGGCGAGACGTACGGGGCCGCGTAGTAGTGCGTGTCCGCGAAGGCCCGCCAGGTCGAGTAGACGATGAACGCCAGCAGGCCGGCCGCGGTGGCGGCGGGCGCGAGCCACCAGCGGTCGGTCCGCAGGTGCGGGGCGGCGATCGAGGCGCGGGTACCGGTCCGTACGCCGCCGCTGTTCAGATGGGGTTCCGTACCAGTGGCCAACTTGACACTCCGCCTTTTCAGGGCTCGGTTCGTCTCCGGGGCGCTTGATCCTGTGTCGAGCGGCCGACCGTGCTCAGCCCTCCTTCGTCGGGCCTCCGCGCTCCCCCAAGCTCTCGTCTTCGCTCGAGCAGGGGCGCCCCCATGGCCGCTCGACACAGGCGCGCCCCTTCGGCTCACTCGCCGTCGGTTCGGGCGTTCAAGGGGCGTGCCGGTCGCGGACGCCGAGTCCCTCGTCGTCCGAGTCCGTCCACAGGGCGCTGTTGTACGGGGTGTCCGGGATGGGGACGAGGCGGTCGGGCCGGCGTGGCGCGGCCGATCCCGCTGTCGGTCCCGAGGCGGCCTCTCCCAGCAGCGCGACGCTCTCGCGCAGATGGTCGGCGTCGACGCGCACCCGGCGCACGTCCAGGCCCCCGCCCAGCTGCTGTTCCAGTCGTCCCACCGACCTCGAGAGGTCCTCGAGGCAGCGCTGGACTGACATCAGGTCGTCTTGCACGGACATGACGTGACCTCACTTCCGTGGGCGGTCGAGCCCTGGGTGGCAACGTTCATGCGCCTGCGAGTGTCGCGCGTCACACCTGGTCGTGTGAAGGGATGTGCCGCGATTGGCGGATCGTGTTGCGCCGAATGCACCCTCGCGTGCGCCCTGTTCCATTTGAGCGCCGTTCGTTTTCGGTTGAGCGCCCTTCATTTCCGGGGCCCCGCAGGCCCCGTGACCCTTCGACTCGGTCGGCGCGGAGTGGGCCGGACGGGTGGCTTGCCGTCACTCCTCGCCGTGTCGTCACCGGCAGGCGAACCCTTTCCTCTTCAGTTGGCCCATAGATCTGATCAGATCCATATACCGCCAAATATACCGCCAAACGTGATCAGAACCGGCGGCCCCACCCCGGAGGTAGACGTGATCTCCCACGACGGCGTCGGACTGCGCGCGGTGATGCGCTCGGTCGCGTTCCTCACCGCGGGCGCACTCGCGGTACCCGCACTGTCCGCGTGCAGCTCGGAGGACGAGGCGGCCAAGCCCGTCGCCGCGCAGGACATCGCGCCCGCGGGCCGTGACCTGATCGCGGACGGCGGCACCTTGCGCTGGGCCGTGGACGCGGTGCCTCAGACGCTCAACACCTTCCAGGCCGACGCCGACCCCGCGACCACCCGGGTCGCCGCTGCCGTCCTGCCCGCCCTCTACCGCCTCGACGCGACGGGCCGCCCCCAGCTCAACCCCGACTATTTGGAATCGGCCGAGATCGTCGAGCGCGAGCCCAAGCAGGTGGTGCTCTACAAGCTGAACCAGCAGGCGGTCTGGAGCGACGGCCGCGAGATCGGCGCCGCCGACTTCGCCGCACAGTGGCGCGCCCTGTCCGGCAAGGACAGCGCGTACTGGACGGCCCGCAACGCCGGCTACGACCGCATCGCGAAGATCGAACGCGGCGCCAGCGACCTCGAGGTCAAGGTCACCTTCAACCGCACGTACGCCGACTGGAAGTCACTCTTCTCGCCGCTGTACCCGAAGGACGTCATGGGCACCGCGGACAGCTTCAACGACGGCGCCCGCCGCAAGCTGAAGGTCACCGCGGGCCCCTTCGCGCTGCAGAAGGTCGACGTCAAGAAAGGCGAGATCCGCCTCACCCGCAACCCGCGCTGGTGGGGCCGCCCCGCGAAACTCGCCGAGATCGATCTGCGCGCCGTCCCACGCGGCGAGCGGGCCGCCGCGCTCATCGCCGACAAGGTCGACATGGCCGAGATCGACCCGGACGAGGCCGAGCGGATCACCCTCGCCGCCCGCGACACGGGCAGTACGCCCCTTTCGGGCCCCGGCGCCGCGCTCACCCCCGAGAAGGCGCTGCGCTCGTGGGCCATCGCGCACGGCTCCGACGAGCAGGCCGCGTCCGAGGAGATCGGCGCCCGCGAGAAGCTCCGCAAGGAGATCGCGAACTACGCCGACCAGCAGGTGGCTCTGCGCGACTTCGTCGTCCGTAAGTCCCTCGAGCCCGTCTACACCCAGCTCGCCCTGAACGGCTCCGAGGGCCCGCTCGCCGACGAGCGTGTCCGCCGCGCCATCGCCCGTGCCCTCGACCGCAACGAACTGGCCAAGCTCGTACTGGGGCCGCTGGGACTGCCCGCCGTGCCGGTCGGCAGCCATCTCGCGCTCTCCGGGCAGCCGGCGTACGCCGACAACAGCGGCGCGCTCGGCGGTCAGGACACCGCGGAGGCGCAGGCGCTGCTGGCCGACGCCGGGTGGGTGCCCGGAGGGCCGGTGAAGGAACAGCAGCCGGAGGACGAGGCGGCCGGGCCGCAGGAGGAGAAGCCCGAGGGCGAGAAGGCGGACTCCGGTTCCGACGCCGACGACGACGGGACGTACATCGTCGGCGAGGACAACAAGCCCGCCGAGGCCGACCGGGAGAAGAAGAAGGACCCGAAGGACCAGTCCAAGAAGCACCGCAACCAGACGGACGAGCAGGCCGGCAAGCCCCTCGACGGCAAGGAGTACGTCCCGCGGGACACCTGGGAGGGCGGGGCCCAGGGGGCGTACGCGCCCAAGGGCACGGCCGCCCCGGCGGGCGCCGCGGCCGGTGCGCTCGCCAAGGACGGACAGCCGCTGACGCTCCGCTTCGTGCTGCCCGCGGGGCCGGGCTCCCAGTCGCTGCGCGCCGTCGCCGACCGCATCGCGCGGATGCTGGAGCGCATCGGCATCCGTACGGAGATGTCGAAGGTGTCGGACGTCAGCTACTTCAAGGACCACATCGCCTCGGGCCAGTACGACCTCGCCCTGTACTCGTGGCCCGCTTCCGCCTTCCCGGCCACCGACGCCCGCCCGATCTTCGCGAAGCCGGTCCCGGCCGCCGACGGTTCCCTCACTGTTGAGCAGAACTTCACCCGGGTCGGTACCGACCAGGTCGACCAGCTCTTCGACCAGGCCATCGCCACGCTGGACGAGGACGAGGCCCGCGCCCTGGTCCGCAAGGCCGACGCCCGTATCTGGGCCGTCGCCGGATCGATTCCGCTGTACCAGCGCCCCCAGCTCACGGCGACCCGCACGACCCTGGTCAACGCCGGCGCCTTCGGCTTCCAGACCCCGATCTACGAGGACATGGGCTTTTTGAAGAAGGGCGCGCGTTAGTCGGCCCCGTAGGGGCCGCCAGGGGCGCGGGGAACTGCGCGCTCGGCCCCCCCCGGCCCGCACACGAGAACCAACCCCATCCAGCCCCGTCCGGCCCTGTCGAGCCGCAGCGGCAGCGGCCACGTACCATGGGGTAAGGCCGTGGCGTGTTCAGCCCGGCAGGCCCCGCGCTGCGGAGGCCGTCCACTCACTCCGGGAGAAGCGCCTCAATATGGCCACGCGCCACGACATCCGCAACGTTGCCATCGTCGCCCACGTCGACCACGGCAAGACCACCCTGGTCGACGCCATGCTCAAGCAGGCCGGTGCCTTCGCCGCGCACGCCGCCGAGTCGCTCGACGACCGCATGATGGACTCGAACGACCTGGAGCGTGAGAAGGGCATCACGATCCTGGCCAAGAACACGGCCGTGAAGTACCACCCGAAGGATGGCGGCGACGTCATCACGATCAACATCATCGACACCCCCGGCCACGCCGACTTCGGCGGCGAGGTCGAGCGCGGTCTGTCGATGGTGGACGCGGTCGTGCTGCTCGTCGACGCCTCCGAGGGCCCGCTGCCCCAGACCCGCTTCGTGCTGCGCAAGGCGCTGCAGGCCCGCCTGCCCGTCATCCTGTGCATCAACAAGACGGACCGTCCCGACTCGCGCATCGACGAGGTCGTGAACGAGGCGTACGACCTCTTCCTCGACCTCGACGCCGACGAGGAGCAGATCGAGTTCCCGATCGTCTACGCGTGTGCGCGTGACGGCGTCGCCTCGCTGACCAAGCCGGAGGACGGCACCGTCCCGGCCGACAGCGACAGCCTGGAGCCGTTCTTCTCCACGATCCTGTCGAGCGTCCCGGCCCCGTCGTACGACGAGGCCGCCCCGCTCCAGGCGCACGTCACCAACCTGGACGCCGACAACTTCCTCGGCCGTATCGCGCTGCTCCGTGTCGAGCAGGGCGAGCTGCGCAAGGGCCAGACCGTCACGTGGATCAAGCGCGACGGCACGATGTCCAACGTCCGCATCACCGAGCTGCTGATGACCGAGGCGCTCACCCGCAAGCCCGCGGAGAAGGCGGGCCCCGGTGACATCTGCGCCGTCGCCGGTATCCCGGACATCATGATCGGCGAGACCCTCGCCGACCCCGAGAACCCGATCGCGCTGCCGCTGATCACGGTCGACGAGCCGGCCATCTCGATGACCATCGGTACGAACACCTCGCCGCTGGTCGGCCGCGGTGGCACCGGCAAGGGCGCCGAGAACAAGGCGGCGGTCAAGGACCGCAAGGTCACCGCCCGCCAGGTCAAGGACCGCCTGGACCGCGAGCTGGTCGGTAACGTCTCCCTGCGTGTGCTCGACACCGAGCGCCCGGACGCGTGGGAGGTCCAGGGCCGTGGTGAGCTCGCGCTCGCCATCCTGGTCGAGCAGATGCGCCGCGAGGGCTTCGAGCTGACCATCGGCAAGCCGCAGGTCGTCACGCAGGAGATCGACGGCAAGACGCACGAGCCGGTCGAGCGCATGACCATCGACGTCCCCGAGGAGCACATGGGCGCGGTCACGCAGCTCATGGGCGTCCGCAAGGGCCGCATGGACAACATGTCCAACCACGGTTCGGGCTGGGTCCGCATGGAGTTCGTCGTGCCGTCCCGCGGTCTCATCGGGTTCCGGACCGAGTTCCTCACCGGCACCCGCGGCACCGGTATCGCCCACTCCATCCACGAGGGCCACGAGCCCTGGTTCGGCGTGCTGGCGACCCGTAACAACGGCTCCCTGGTCGCCGACCGCGCCGGCGCCGTCACCGCGTTCGCGATGACGAACCTCCAGGAGCGCGGCGTGCTGTTCACCGACCCCGGCACCGAGGTGTACGAGGGCATGATCGTCGGCGAGAACTCGCGCGCCGACGACATGGACGTGAACATCACCAAGGAGAAGAAGCTCACGAACATGCGGTCGGCGTCGGCCGACTCGTTCGAGGCGATCGTCCCGCCGCGCAAGCTCTCGCTGGAGCAGTCGCTGGAGTTCTGCCGCGACGACGAGTGCGTCGAGGTGACCCCGGAAGCCGTTCGCATCCGCAAGGTCAACCTGGACGGCCGTGAGCGCGCCCGCGCCGCGAGCCGCGCCAAGAACGGCTGATCCACCGCGGACTGACGCCGTCCGAGCCCGGGTACCCCTCCATGGGGGTGCCCGGGCTTTTTACAACCCATTTTTCGGCCCCCCTCTGTCCGAAATGCGGAGTCCGTCGCCCGATAGGTATGTAACACGTCCGTTTCGCGGGCTTCTCTCTCGGATCCCTTTGTCCAGATTTTGGAAGATGTACGTGCGAGCTGTGATTGAACCGAGACCTCAAGGCAGTGGTCGGTATCTGGCTCATGTCAGATAGTTAGCCGCGTAACGCTCGGGTCAATGGGTCACGCGCTGTGGGGACAGCGCCGACTCACGAGCACAGTGGGGTTTTTGATCCTCCGTCAGGGGTGTCGGAGGTCATTCATGGGCCCCTCCTGTCCGTGCACCGGTTGAGTCATGAGGAGGCATCAGATGCCGACTACGCGTGTTCATCTGCGAGTTGTCGTACGCCGCGCCCCGGCGCGCCACGACCGATAGGCATACGTCTCTCTGATCCGCATGGTCCGAACTGTGGCCGTCCACACCCTGTGGCGGCCGCGGGCTCGGCGTACCCATGAAATGGACGAATCATGACGAGTCCGATCGAGATCGAGGGCACGGAAGCCGCCACCGAGGTGGATGAGAAGCCCGGGCGCAAGAGTCCCGAGCGGCCGGCCACGCTGGAGGGCCGATCGCCCGGCCAGTTGATGTGGCGCCGGTTCAAGCGTGACCGCAGCGGGGTGGTCGCCGCCTGTGTCGTGCTGTTCTTCTTCCTGATCGCCGCCCTCGCTCCGCTGATCTCGAAGCTGTACGGAAAGAATCCGTACACGCTCTACGGGCAGGACGATCCCTTCCTCCTGAACGAATTCAACATGCCCGCCGGACCCAACGGCGGCATCACGTCGGAGTTCTGGTTCGGGATCGAACCCACCCTCGGGCGCGATGTGTTCACCCAGCTGCTGTACGGCATGCGCACCTCGCTGTACACGGCGCTCGCGGCGACACTCGCGATGGTGCTCATGGGCATCGTGATCGGCCTGGTCGGCGGGTACTTCGGCGGCAAGGTCGACTACTGGCTGGGCCGGCTCACCGACTTCCTGCTGGCCTTCCCCAGCCAGCTCTTCATGATCGCGTCCATGCCCGTGATCACCGCGGTGTTCGTCGCCCCCGACGAGGAGACGCCCGCCTACGTCCATGCGCTCGCGATCATCGGAGTGCTGTGGTTCCTGGGCTGGATGGGCCTGGCCCGGCTGATCCGGGCGGTCACCCTTTCGCTGCGTGAGCGGGAGTTCGTCGAGGCCGCCAAGGTCGCGGGTGCCTCGCCGTGGCGGATCATCCGCAAGGAACTGCTGCCCAACCTCGTCACACCGATCCTGGTACAGGGCACGTACCTGCTGCCCAGCACCATTCTCACGGTCGCGTTCCTGTCCTTCGTCGGTGTCGGCTACACCGAGCCGACCCCCGACTGGGGCCGGATGTTCGCCATCGGCTCCGGCATCTACGAGCAGGATCCCGTCTACATGTTCTTCCCGGGGATCGCGATGGTCATCTTCGTCGTGGCCTTCAACCTCCTCGGCGACTCGGTCCGGGATGCCTTCGACCCGAAGACGGGCCGCTGATCCCACGCCGCACGGCCCACGCCGCACGGCCCCCCTGCACGGTCCCACCCCCCCCACGGACAGCTCCGCCCCGCACAGAAAGTGTCACTACTCACAGGCAGGTGGACTCGACTCGATGAGCATCTTCACTTCTCGCAGAGCGCGGACCGCGCTCGTCGCGGTCGCGGCTGGCGCCCTGGCGCTGGCCGGCTGCAGCGACAGTAAGAGCGGCAGCAACACGGACAAGAGCAAGAACAAGGAGGAAGCCGCCGCGCAGTCCGCCGCGGTGAAGATGGGTACCGCCAAGGACTCCACCGGCCCCGCCCCCGAGGTCGCGGGAGCCAGGACCGGCGGTACGGTCCAGGTCTACGAGGAGGACGACTTCTCGCACCAGGACCCGGGACAGATCTACGTCAGCGACGCCGGCCTGCTCGCCAAGCTCATCTTCCGCGGCCTGACCACCTACAAGGAGGACGACAAGGGCGCCCTGACGGTGGTCGGCGACCTCGCCACCGACCCCGGGAAGATGTCGGACGCCGGCAAGACCTGGACGTACACGCTGAAGAGCGGGATCAAGGACGAGACCGGTCATGTGATCGACTCGGCCGACATCCGGCACACCTTCGAACGGCTCTACGACCCGTTCATCACGGACGGTCCGTCCTACATCCAGCAGTGGCTGTCGGGCACCGGCACCACCTACCGTGACGCGTACGAGGGTCCGTTCAAGGGCAAGCACCTGCCGGACACCGTCCTGGAGACCCCGGACGACAGCACGATCGTCTTCCACTTCACGGAACCGCAGCCCGACCTGCCCCAGGCCCTGGCCATGGCCGGCTACTCCGCGGTCCCCAAGGCGACGGACACGAAGGCCAAGTACGACACCAAGCCGGTCGCCGTCGGCCCGTACAAGATCTCGGAGTTCAAGGCCGGCAAGAGCGTCAAGCTGGTCAAGAACACCAACTGGGACCCGGCGACGGACGCCATGCGTCACCAGTACGTCGACGGCTTCGACATCGAGATCAACCACGACGACGAGGACCAGACCAAGACGATCCTCGCCGACCGCGGTGACGCCAAGAACGCCATCATGATGACCGGTCAGGTCGCCACCACCCAGGTGCAGAAGGTCGTCTCCGACGCCGCGGCGATGAAGCGCACGGTCCAGGGCTACGCGCCGTACGTGTGGCAGATGAACTTCAACATGGACCGCATCAAGGACAAGAAGATCCGCGACGCGATCACCTACGCCATGCCGGCCACCGCGGTCTTCAAGGCCGACGGCGGCGCGTACGGCGGTGAGGTCGCCAACAGCCTGATGTCGCCCACCACTCCGGGCTACCAGAAGGACTACGACCCCTTCGACCGGGCCAAGAAGCCCAACGGCGACATCGAGAAGGCCAAGCAGCTCATCAAGGAGGCCGGCGCCGAGGGCATGAAGATCGTCTACGCCCACTCCAACATCCCGGTCCGCCAGCAGCAGGCGATCCTCGTCGAGAACGCGCTGGAAAAAATCGGCCTCAGCGTGCAGAAGAAGGAGATCGACAACGCCACCTGGTACGAGCAGGTCGGCAAGGTCGACAACGGCTACGACATCTACATGACAGGCTGGGGCCAGGACTGGCCGTCCGCCTCCACCGTCATCCCGCCGTCGTACGACGGCACGCAGATCCAGGACGGCGCGTCGAACTACGCGCACATCAACGACGAGCACGTGAACTCCGAGATCAAGCGGATCGTCAAGATCACGGACACCGCCGAGGCCAGCAAGGCCTGGACCTCCCTCAACCAGTACATCAGCGAGAAGGTCAACCCGGCCGCGCCGATCTACTACACCAAGGTGTTCCAGATCGCCGGCAGCAATGTCGGCGGCCTGCGCTACTCCACGGTGACGAGCTACATCGACCCCACCCGGGTCTTCCTCAAGAGCTGACCACGCTCCCGGGGCGCACTCCGCACTCCGCAGTCCGTGCTTCGCACACCGCGGAGTGCGCCCCGGGCGCCGCTCCTGTCCCTGGCCGCCCGTCCCTGAGAGCAGCGATCCGCCATGCTTCGTTTCCTCCTCCGCCGGACGTTCGGCGCGATGCTCATCCTCCTGCTGATCAGCGCCTTCACGTTCTTCATGTACTACGCCATCCCCCAGGACCCCGCGACGCTCGCCTGCGGCAAGAACTGCACCCCCGACGCGCTCGCGATCATCCACAAGAACCTGGGCATGGACGATCCGGTGCCGGTGCAGTACTGGAAGTTCCTCGTCGGCATATTCGCCGGGCGGGACTTCGCCGTGGGCCACTGCCCGGCCCCCTGCTTCGGCATCTCCTTCCGCGACCAGCAGATGGTCTGGGACACGATCATGGACCGCTTCCCGCTGACGCTGTCCCTCACCATCGGCGGACTGGTCGTCTTCCTCGCGGTCGGCCTCGGCACCGGCATGATCGCCGCCCGCTTCCGCGGGACCTGGCTCGACAAGTCGTTCAGCAGCATCTCGCTGGTGCTCAGTTCGATGCAGATCTACTTCCTCGGCCCGATCGTCCTCGGCATCTTCGTGTACAGCACCGGCTGGCTGGACAAACCCAAGTACGTGCCCCTCACGGACAATCCGGCGCAGTGGTTCATGGGCCTGCTGATCCCCTGGCTCGTCATGTCCGTGATCTTCACCGCCAACTACACCCGCATGGCGCGCTCGACGATGATCGAACAGCTCCAGGAGGAACATGTGCGCGCGGCCCGCGCGAAGGGCATGACCGGCAGATACGTCTTCTTCCGGTACGCCTGGCGCGGCTCGCTCATCCCGATCCTCACCATCCTCGGCATGGACCTCTCGGCCCTGCTCGGCGGCGCGGTGGTCACCGAGTTCACCTTCGGGCTCGCGGGCCTCGGCCGGCTCGCCGTGGACTCGGTCGTCGGCAAGGACCTGCCGAAGCTCATGGGCGTGATGCTCTTCAGCGCCGCGTTCATCCTGCTGCTCAACGTGATCGTGGATTCCCTGTACGCCGTGATCGACCCGCGTGTGCGCCTGTCGTAGCTCGTCGCTGTCCCGTCGTAGCCCAGTCGTCGTCCCGTCGTAGTCCTGCTCGCAGTCCTGGGAGAAACCGCAGTGACCACACTCACCAAGCCGGAGGACCCTCCGGCTCCCACCGGATCCGAGGCGTTTCTCTCGGTCCGCGACCTGCATGTGCGGTTCTCCACGGAGGACGGCGTCGTCAAGGCGGTCGACGGTCTTTCCTTCGATCTGGAGCGGGGGACGACCCTCGGCATCGTCGGCGAGTCCGGGTCCGGCAAGTCCGTCACCAATCTGACCATCCTCGGACTGCACAACCCGATGACGACCACGATCGACGGTGAGATCGTCCTCGACGGCAAGGAACTGATCACCGCCACGGAAAGCGAGTTGGAGAGGCTCCGCGGCAACAAGATGGCGATGATCTTCCAGGACGCGCTGACCGCGCTGTCGCCCTATCACACGGTGGGGCGGCAGATCGGCGAGCCTTTCCGCAAACACACCGGGGCCTCCAAGAAGGAGGCGCGCGAGCGGGCGATCGAGATGCTGGCGAAGGTCGGCATCCCGGACGCCAGGAACCGTGTGGACGACTATCCGCACCAGTTCTCCGGCGGTATGCGCCAGCGCGCGATGATCGCGATGTCGCTGGTCTGCGACCCGGACCTGCTGATCGCCGACGAGCCGACGACGGCCCTCGACGTGACCGTCCAGGCGCAGATCCTGGACCTGTTGAAAGACCTCCAGCAGGAGTTCGGCTCCGCGATCATCATGATCACCCATGACCTCGGGGTGGTCGCCAACATGGCGGACGACCTGCTCGTGATGTACGCGGGGCGAGCGGTGGAGCGAGGCACGGTCCGCGAGGTGCTCAAGTCCCCGCAACACCCGTACACCTGGGGCCTGCTGGCCTCGATGCCGCGTCTGTCGGCGGACGTGGACGAGCCGCTCACGCCGATTCCGGGCGCGCCCCCGTCGCTGCTGAACCCGCCCTCGGGGTGCCCGTTCCATCCGCGGTGCGCCTATCGGGGCGAGGTCGAGGGGTCCGACCGGTGTGTCGACGTCCGGCCGGAACTTCCGCAAGGGCGCGGCGCCGCCTGTCACTTGACGAGGGACCAGAAGACGCTGACCTTCACCGAGACGATCCGGCCCCGGCTGGGCTGAGGGGAATGACTGTGAGCGACGAGAAGACGGCGGTCGCGGCCGACCGGGTCCACGGGCAGCGGTACGGGGAGCCGGCCGAACCGCTCCTACGGGTACGCGACCTGAAGAAGTACTTCCCGGTGAGGGGAGGCTTCCCGATCAGGCGTACGGTGGGCGCGGTCCAGGCCGTGGACGGCCTCTCCTTCGACGTCTTCCCCGGTGAGAGCCTGGGCCTGGTGGGAGAGTCGGGCTGTGGGAAGTCCACGACGGGGCGGCTGCTGACCCGTCTCCTGGAGCCGACGGACGGCACGATCTCGTACCGGGGGCAGGACATCAGCCGTTCCAGCCGCCGCCAGCTGGCCCCGATCCGCTCCGAGATCCAGATGATCTTCCAGGATCCGTACGCCTCCCTCAACCCCCGCCAGACGGTCGGCACGATCATCTCCTCCCCGATGGAGATCAACGGGGTCCATCCGCCCGGCGGCCGCGAGAAGCGCGTGCGCGAACTGCTAGAGACGGTCGGACTCAACCCTGAGCACTACAACCGCTTCCCGCACGAGTTCTCCGGCGGGCAGCGCCAACGCATCGGGGTGGCAAGGGCGTTGGCTCTCTCGCCCAAGCTGATCGTGGCGGACGAACCGGTCTCCGCGCTCGACGTCTCGATCCAGGCGCAGGTGGTGAACCTGCTCCAGGAGGTCCAGCGGGAGACCGGCATCGCGTTCGTCTTCATCGCCCACGACCTGGCGATCGTGCGCCACTTCTCGCAGCGCGTCGCGGTGATGTACCTCGGCAAGATCGTGGAGATCGCGGACCGTACGTCGCTGTACAGCGGCCCGCGCCACCCGTACACCCACGCCCTGATGTCGGCTGTCCCGGACGCGGACATCGACGCCCCGAAGAAGGAACGCATCCGCCTCCAGGGCGACGTGCCCTCCCCCATTTCCCCGCCGTCCGGCTGCCGGTTCCGCACCCGCTGCTGGAAGGCGCAGGACAAGTGCGCGCAGCAGGAACCGCCGCTGATCCGGCTGTCGGGCAACGCCGAGGGCCATCTGACGGCCTGCCACTTCCCCGAGGAGCCCACGATCGAGGCGCGCGCCCAGGACATCGTCCTCGACCCGGCGCTGACGGCGCTGGAGGAGGGCTCAGGTAAGTCCTAGGCCGGGGCGGGCGACGGTGATGATTTCGGGAGAGGCGGGGGTGAGCGGCCCCCGTTCCCAGTCGCCGTACTGCTTGTCGACGGTGAGTCCGGCCGCCGTGAGGAACGTGGCCAGTGCGTCCTGGCCCAGGAACCGCAGTGTGCTGCGACTGACCGCCGGCCGCTCCCACGCCGGGTGCTCGAACGTCTCGGTGAACGTCACCCGCTCCCCGGCCACCGGTGTCTCGACCTTGTGCCACACGCGTACGACCTCTCCTTGGGCGTCGATCGCTTCGCGCGGGTGTTCGGGGGTCCACCGCTCCCAGGCGCGGGCGGCGGGATTGCGGGTCTCGAAGACGAACCGTCCGCCGTCGGCGAGGGCGGCGCGCACGGAGGCGAGGGCGGTGCGTAACTCGTCATCCCCCAGGAGCACTTGGAAGGTGTGCCCGGACATCACGACGAGATCGAACTCCCGCTCCCAGCGCACGCAGGCGAGATCCCCGAGCACCCATTCGCAGGGGGCTCGGCGTCGGGCCCGCACCAGCATGGCCGCGGCGGGGTCGAGCCCGCACAGCCGGCCCCGGTGCCCGGCCTCCCGGGCCCGCCCGAGCAGCCGCCCGGTCCCGCATCCGACATCGAGGACGGACCGCGCGGACATCACCAGGTCCAGATAGAAGTCGTCACTCGCCCCCCACGGATTGAGGGCGTCGTACAGGGCGGCGAGTGAGACGTCACCGAACGAACGGTCAGCCATCGCAGCAGTCTGTCAGCCCGCGGGCACCCCGTGCCCGAGGCCCTCGTAAATCGCTCGACAGCGAACGGGCGGCCGAGGATGCTTCACCCCGATGACACGAACCGACACGCCCCCCGCCTGGGACGAGCGTTCACAGCTGACCACCTTCCTCGACTACGTCCGCGACACCGCCCGCGCCAAGTGCGAGGGCGTCTCGGCGGAGAACGCCCGCAAGGCCCCGCTGCCCGGCTCCCCGCTGATGACGCTCTGCGGACTGATCAGCCACCTCCACTGGGTCGAGTACTACTGGTTCCAGGTGGTGTTCCTCGGCGAGGAGGACGAAGGTCCCTGGACGGACGAGGACCCCGACCGCGAGATGCGGATCGCCGTCGATGTGCCGCTGCCGGATCTCCTGACTGCTTATGAGCAACAGGCCGCCCGTTACCGGGCGTTGGTGACCGAGCGCTCCCTGGACGACACGGCGAAGCGCTCCATCCGCGACGGCCGCCAGATCGACCTCCGCTGGATCCTCCTCCACCTGATCGAGGAGACGGGCCGCCACAACGGCCACCTCGACATCCTGCGCGAACTGCTCGACGGCGAGACGGGAGTCTGAACTCATGGGCGAAGCAGGCGGGTTGAACCCCACCATCCGAACCATCACCTTCGACTGCACCGGTGATCCGTACGATCTCGGCCTCTTCTGGAGCGAGTTGCTGGGCCTCCCGCTGGACGACGACGACAAGCCGGGGGACCCGGAGGCGCTGCTGCGCGTCCCGTCCGGCGGGCCGAATCTCCTCTTCGTCCGCGTCCCCGAGGGCAAGACGGCCAAGAACCGCATCCACCTCGACCTCCAGCCGCACGGCCGCACCCGAGCGGCGGAGGTCGCCCGCGCGCTCGCCCTCGGCGCCCGCCAGATCGCGGACCACACCCGCCCCGACGGCGGCGGCTGGGTCATCCTGGCGGACCCCGAGGGCAATGAATTCTGCGTGGAGCGCGGGGAGTTGGGCTAGCGGTGGCGGATGTACGACTGGAGAAGGTGACCCCGGGCAACGTCGACGCGGCCATCGCACTGAGGGTGCGGTCGGACCAGGAGCGTTTCGTCTCCCCGGTGGTGAACTCACTGGCCGAGGCCTATGTGCGCCCCGAGAAGGCCTGGCCCCGCCTGATCTTCGACGGCGAGGACCTGGTCGGCTTCGTGATGGCCTTCTTCGACATCCGCTTCGACCCCGACGACCCCGACGACCGTCCCCGCTCGGGCCTCTGGCGCCTGAACATCGCGGAGGGGCGACAAGGCCGCGGCTACGGCCGCTTCGCCGTCGAGTCCGTCTGCGAGGAGATCCGCCGACGCGGCCAGTCCCGCGTCACGGTGACCTGGGCCGAGGGCGAGGGCGGCCCCGAGGGGTTCTATCTGCGGCTCGGATTTCGCCGTACGGGCGAGACGAGCGGGGACCAGGTGGTGGGGGAGCTGGACCTGAAGGCGAAGAGAAGGCCCGCGCCCTCCTGAGGAGTGCACGGGCCTTCGTTCCCCGGGAACCGGACGTTCGGGCTCGGGTCAATGGGCCGGCGAAAGTCGGGTTCCGTGGGTCATCGACCGACGGAAAAGGGGTGTGTCAGGCCGTGACCTCGGGGTCCTTGGCGAGGCGGGGAGCCGGGACGGTCTCCTTGACCTCGGGGTAGTGGCAGGCGGTCAGGTGGCCGTCGCGGCTGCCCTCGACGTGCACCAGCGGCGGAGCCTCGGACGCGCACTTGTCCGTCGCCTTCCAGCAGCGGGTGCGGAAGCGGCAGCCGGACGGCGGGTTGATGGGGGAGGGCACGTCACCGGTGAGGCGGATGCGCTCGCGGGCCGGAGCGTCGTCCGAGGTGGCCTCGGGGACGGCGGACAGCAGCGCGCGCGTGTAGGGGTGGCGCGGGTTCTCGTACAGGTCCGCGCGGTCGGCGATCTCGACGATCTTGCCGAGGTACATGACCGCGACGCGCTGCGAGAAGTGGCGCACGATGGCGAGGTCGTGGGCGATGAAGACGAACGCGATGCCCAGGTCCTTCTGGAGTTCCTGGAGCAGGTTCACCACCTGCGCCTGGATCGAGACGTCGAGGGCCGAGACCGGCTCGTCCGCCACGATCAGCTTCGGGTTCAGGGCCAGCGCGCGGGCCACACCGATGCGCTGGCGCTGGCCGCCGGAGAACTCGTGCGGGAAGCGGTTGTAGTGCTCGGGGTTGAGGCCGACCGTCTCAAGGAGCTCGCGCACGCGCTTTTCGCGACCCCCCGCGGGGTTGATGTTGTTGACCTCCATCGGACCCGAGATGATCTTGCCGACCGTGTGCCTCGGGTTGAGGGAGGCGTAGGGGTCCTGGAAGATCATCTGGATCTCGGAGCGGACCGGCGCGAGCTGCTTGCGGCTCGCGTGCGTGATGTCCTGGCCGCGGTAGTTGATCGTGCCGGCCGTCGGCTCCAGGAGCCGGGTGATCAGACGGCCCGTCGTCGACTTGCCGCAGCCGGACTCACCGACCAGACCCAGGCTCTCGCCCTCGGCCACCTGGAAGTCCAGGCCGTCCACGGCCTGCACCGCACCCACCGTCCGGCGGATGGGGAAACCACCCTTGATCGGGAAGTGTTTGGTCAGACCGGTGACGTCCAGGAGGGGGTTCGTGTTGCTCATGATCGTGAAATCCCGTCACTCGTACGTCAGTTGGACCGGCTGCCGGCGAAGTCGGCGAAGAAGTCGCGGCGCTGGTCGGCGGTCAGGTGGCAGGCGGAGCCTCGTCCGTCCGTGATCTCGAGCAGCGGGCGCTCGGAGGAGCAGAGCCCGCCCTCGACCTTCTCGGTGAAGCTGCACCGGGGGTGGAAGCGGCAGCCCGACGGCGGGTTCAGCAGCGAGGGCGGCGAGCCCGGGATCGGCGACAGCGGCACGTCGACCGGACCGTCCAGGCTCGGCATCGAACCCAGCAGACCCCAGGTGTACGGGTGCTGCGGCGTGCGCAGCACCTCCTTCTTGGTCCCGCGCTCCACGCACCGGCCGCCGTACATCACCAGCACCTCGTCCGCGATGTCCGCGATGACACCGAGGTCGTGGGTGATGAAGATGATCGCCGTGCCGAACTCCTTCTGGAGGTCCTTCAGCAGGTCCATGATCTGGGCCTGCACGGTGACGTCCAGGGCGGTCGTCGGCTCGTCCGCGATCAGGAGCTCCGGGTCGCAGACCAGCGCCATCGCGATCATCGCGCGCTGGCGCATACCGCCGGAGAACTGGTGCGGGTAGTCGTCGACGCGTACGTCGGGCTGCGGGATGCCGACCCGGGTCAGCATCTCGATGGCGCGTGCCCGGGCCTCCTTCTTCGAGCAGCCCGTGTGCTTGCGGTACGTCTCACCGATCTGCTTGCCGATGGTGTGGTACGGCGACAGCGAGGTCAGCGCGTCCTGGAAGATCATCGACATCTTGTTGCCGCGGAGCCTCTCCAGGGTCTTCTCCGAAGCGCCGTTCAGCTCCTCGCCGTCGAGGGTGATGGAACCCTCGACGGTCGTGCTGTCCGGGTTGTGCAGCCCCAGGATGGTCAGGTTCGTGACGGACTTGCCGGAGCCCGACTCACCGACGATGCCCAGCGTCTTGCCGCGGGTGAGGTCGAAGGAGAGGCCGTCGACGGCCTTGACGGTGCCGTCCTCGGTGGAGAAGTGCACCTTCAGGTCCTTGACGGACAGGAAGGGCTGCTGGTCGGTGCTCGTCACGGGGACGCTCCTGAGGGGGGTGATGCGGGGTAGCTGGTGGGGGCGGCGGATCAGGCGAGCCGGATACGCGGGTCGATCATGGCGTAGGCGGCGTCCACGAGGATGTTGGCGATGACCACGAAGGATGCGGTGATGACCATGATGCCGAGCAGCATCGGCAGGTCGCTCGTATTCACCGACTTCACGGCGAGCAAGCCGACGCCCTGGAGGCTGAAGGTCTTCTCGGTGATCATCGCGCCGCCGAGCAGGACGCCGAGGTCGATGCCGAAGATGGTGACGATCGGTCCCATCGCGCCGCGCCAGGCGAAGCGGAAGAAGACGTTTCGGCGGGAGAGTCCCTTGGCGCGGGCGGTGCGGACGTAGTCCTCGCTGAGTTGCTCGACCAGTTGGGAGCGCGTCATACGGGTGTAGTTCGCGGTCCAGATCAGCGCCAGGACCAGCCACGGAAGCAGCAGTCCGTTGGCCCAGGAAGCCGGGTTGTCGGTGAAGTTCGTGTACGAGGGCTGGTCCAGGATCTGCCACTGGTACACGAAGAAGTACAGGGCCAGCGTGCCCACGAAGTAGATCTGCATCGACGAGGCGATCAGCGAGGCGCTGCTGGCGAGCTTGTCGAGCGTCTTGCCCTGCTTGACGGCGGCGATCATGCCCGCGCCGATACCGCCGATGAGGAACACCACGGACGAGCCGATGGCGAGCGAGACCGTCGTCGGGAACCGGTCCATGATGGTGGCGAGGACGGGCTCGCGGTTGACGAACGAGTAGCCCAGGCACGGCGCGTCGCACTGGCCGTAGGACCCGTAGTCCCGGCCCATGAAGATGCCCGTCAGCCAGTGCCAGTACTGCAGCGGCAGCGGGTCCGAGATCCCCATGTTGTGGCGGATCAGCTCGAGCGTCTCCGGGGTGCAGAGCTTGCCGCAGGTCAACCGGGCAGGATCGCGCGGCACCGCGTAGAAGAGCATGAACGTGACGGCGCTGATGATCAACAGCGTCACCACGGCGCCGAGGATGCGGCGGACGAGGAAGCGAAGCATGGGGAGTGGCTTTCCTGGGATGGGCCGTCGTGCGGAGCGAGTGCGGACCGGGTGTGACGAGAGGCCACGGAAGGCGGGGCCTAGGCCCTGTCGTCAAACTCCCGTCGTCCGCCTGGAGGGCGGGCCCTGCGGCGTCAGGTGCGTGCTCTCGGTGTGCCGGGCATAGACCCTCGTACTGGATGTACTTGGGTCTGTGCCCGGTGCGGCGAGAGTGCGTGCATGGCGTCGCGGGGCAGGCGAGAGTTTGACGACAGGGCCTAGGGTGGGGCGGCGCGGGCCGCCCCACCCGTCAGGTGTGGATCAGAACTACTTGACGTACAGCTTGTAGAGCATGCAGCCGTCGAAGTTCGGGTCCATCTTGACGTTGCCGAGCTTGGAGCCGTGGAGGTAGATGCGCTTCATGTACACGTCGGGGATGAAGGCGCCGGTCTCCGTGACCTGCTTGTCCAGGGCGGCCCACATCTTGTTGGCCTTGGTCTGGTCGGTCTCCAGCGTCGCAGCCTTGATGGCGGCGTCGACGGCCGGGTCCTTGAGGTGCGAGTAGTTCTGCCCCTGGTCCACGACGTTCGCGCTGTCGAACAGCGGCTGGAACACCGAGTAGCCGGTCGGCCAGTCGGAGGACCAGCCACCCCAGTAGACGTCGAACGGGTTGTCCAGCTTGCCGATCTGGTCGTACCACGTGGTGGAGTCGATGGCCTTGGTGACCACGTCGAAGCCGGCCGCCTTGAGGGCGTTCTCGATGACGACCGCGATCTTCGGCTGGACGTCGTCCTGCTGGTAGGCGTAGACGATCTTGGTCTTGGCCTTGCCGGCCTTGTCGAGGATCTTCTTCGCGGCGGCCGGGTCGCCCGCGGGGTTCTTCAGCTTGCCCCAGACGTCCTGCGACTCGTAGCCGGCCACGAGCGGGCTCATGATGCCGGTGGCGTAGTCGCCACGGTGGGTGCCGCCCAGGAGCTGACGGATCTGCGAGGTCGGCCACGCCTTGATCAGGGCCTCACGGACGGCCTTGTCCTTGACCCGGCTCGTGTTGATCCAGTAGACGCTGACACCGCTGCCAAGGTCCTCGAAGACGCGGTCCTTGGCCTCGGTGGTGGCCTTCTGGATGCGCTCCTGCGGGATCGTGCGCCAGCTGACGGCGTACTGGTCCTTGCCGGCGTCCGCGAGCAGACGGTCGATGGCGGTCAGCTGCTCGATGCCGAAGGTGAAGTCGAACTGGTCCGGGTAGGCGTTGCGGATCGGGTCGGTGTCCGCGTCCCAGTGCTCGTTGCGGACGAGCACCATCGACTTGTCGGTGACGTGCGACTTCACCTTGTAAGGACCGTTGGACAGCGGCTTCTTGTCGTAGTCCTCCTTGGTGTCCTTCTTCACCGTGGTCGGCGCGTACGAGTGCATCGCGACGACGTAGTTGAAGTCGGGGCGCGCCTCGGAGAGGTGGAAGGTGATCGTCTTGCCGGTGGTCTCGATCGACTTCAGGTGCTTGCCCTTGTACGGGCCCGAGTACGACTTGCGGTAGTCCGTCGAGCCCGTCAGCCACGCCTGGACGTAGAAGGCGCCCTCGGTGACGAAGCTGGCGAAGGCACGCTCGATGCCGTGGCGGACGTCGTCGACGGTGACGTCGGTGCCGTCCTCCCACTTGATGCCGTCCTTCAGGGTGAAGGACCAGGTCTTGCCGCCGTCGGACATCTTGCCCGTGTCGGTGGCGAGGTCGCCGACCAGGGTCATGGAGCCGTCGTCGCCGACCTTGTAGCCGGTCAGGGTGCGGGAGAGGACCACCGCGGCGAGCGAGTTCCAGGCGTAGTAGATGCGCTGCGGGTCGAGGTGCGAGAAGTCGTCGTCGTTCAGCAGGTAGGCGGTGCCGCCCTTCTTCGCGCCGGAGACCTCGGGGGCCGGGCCCTTGGAGTCGGCCTCGGTGCCGATCTTGACCACGGTCGTGTCGGCCTTGGCGGCGTCCTGCTTGCCGCCGGTGGAGCCGCCGGTGGTGTCACCGCTGCTGCACGCGGACAGCACCGTGGTCGATGCGGCCACAACGCTGGTCGCGATCAGGAAGTTTCTGCGCGAAAAAGACATCGCATCCTGCCTTGGAGGTGAGTGTGATGAGAGAAGCCGGCACCCGGCGTCGTTGCCGTGGTCCTGAAGAGGGCCGGAACTAGCGCTTGGTCTTCGGGTCGAGCGCGTCGCGCAGCGAGTCCCCGAGGAGGTTGAAGGCCAGGACGAAGACCACCATCGTGATGCCCGGGAAGAGCAGGTAGGTGATGTCGTCCTGGTAGACGTCGGCGGCGCGTCCGAGCATGACGCCCCAGTCCGGAGTCGTTTCCTTGACGCCGACACCCAGGAAGGCGAGGCCCGCCTCCGTGGTGACCATCAAAGGCAGCAGGAGCGTTGCCTGGATCAGGATCGGGGTCCAGAGGTTGGGCAGCAGTTCCTTGAAGATGATGCGTACCGGAGACGCGCCCGTGACCTTGGCGGCCTCGACGAACTCCCGCTCGCGCAGGGCCAGTACCTGGCCGCGCAGCAGACGGGCGATGGAGGCCCAGCCGAAGAGGGTGAGGATGCCGATGAGGGAGGCCACGGTGAGCCAGGTCGGCGTGTTCTCGTCGGCCGCCACGAACAGGGCGAGCACGACCGGGGTGAAGGCGACGAAGAACAGCTGGGAGGGGAAGGCGAGCAGGATGTCGATGACCCGGCCGATGAACCAGTCGGTCTTGCCGCCCACGTACCCCGCGGTGACGCCCATGACGATGCCGATGATCATGACGAGCACGGTGACCGCCGCGGCGATCATCAGCGAGTTGCGGATTCCGTACAGCAGGAAGGTGAAGACGTCCCGGCCGAGTCCCGGCTCGAGGCCGAACCAGAAGTCGCTGCTGATGCCACCGTTGGGGAGCACCGGGAAGCCGTTGTCACCGAGCAGGCCCGGGGTGTTGATGCCGTAGGTCGTCGTCGGGTCCTTGCCGTACAGCTTCGATATGAGCGGAGCGGAGATCGAGACGACGAAGAAGAAGATCACGATGCAGGCCGATATGACGCCCGTGCGGTCCCGTTTGAAGCGGAGCCAGGCGAGCTGTCCCGGAGACCGGCTCTCGTTGGCCTTGGCGGCGGGAGAGGGGGTCGATTTCTCGACACTCTCGTCGGTCACCTCAAGCGGGGCGGCCGCGGAAGGAGTAGGGGGGGTCATGATGCTCCAGGCCCGAGGGGTCAACGACTCCGCAGGGCGCTCCCTACGCAGCTACGCCGGACTTTTTCAACGCAATTCATTCAAGGTCAATAAAATCTCGACCCCCTTGGTCTTCTCTTTACCTTTTTTGCCTTCCCTTGACTTGACCGTAACTACGCGTGTAGCGCTCTGTGGCCGTTCTGTGTCCAGAATCGGGCCAACTGGTCTTATCGGGCAACGGGTTCGATATGCGGACGCGCGAGTCTCGGAATGCGTACATCAGGGGCACTCAATCCAACGGTTCCGCATCGAACAGTGAAGATCCATTGCGTGGAACGTCCGGAGCGTCCGCCTTCGGGGTGCCTGCTTCCGGATGACGGAACCGCCCGGAAGGGTGGGGCGAATGTGGGATACGCCCCTTGTGGCCGAATATTGGGCGCAATGGCCGTATTCCTGAGGAGGCACTCCATGCGCGGAGCCACGCACGCCCGATGGGCCGCATGCGCGGTGGCGGTAGCCCTCGCGGCGACCGCCTGCGGGGGCGGAGGTGGCGACGGCGGTGCCGGCGACGGCTCCGGGGTCCTGAGCTCGTCGTGGGGAGACCCGGAGAACCCGTTGGAACCGGCCAACACCAATGAGGTGCGGGGCGGCAAGGTCCTCGACATGCTCTTCCGGGGCCTGAAGCGGTACAACCCCAAGACCGCCGCGGCCGAGGACATGCTGGCCGAGAAGGTCGAGACCTCGGACTCGCGGAACTTCACGATCACCGTCAAGGACGGCTGGACCTTCAGCAACGGCGAGGCCGTCACCGCGCGGTCCTTCGTCGACGCGTGGAACTACGGCGCCGGTCTCAGGAACAAACAGAAGAACGCGTACTTCTTCGGATACATCGAGGGGTACGACAAGGTCCACCCCGACTCGGGGAGCCAGAGCGCCGACACCCTCTCCGGGCTCAAGGTGACCGGCACGAACACCTTCACCGTCAAGCTCAACCAGAAGTTCGCGACGTTCCCCGACACCCTTGGCTACGCGGCCTTCGCGCCGCTGCCCAAGGTGTTCTTCGACGACCACGAGGCCTGGCTGGAGAAGCCGATCGGCAACGGTCCCTACACCGTCGACTCGTACGCCCGGGGCTCGCAGATGTCCCTGCGGAAGTGGGACGGCTACCCCGGCGAGGACAAGGCGCAGAACGGCGGAGTGGATCTGAAGGTCTACACCGACAACAACACCGCCTACACCGACCTGATGGCCGGCAACCTCGACCTCGTCGATGACGTACCCGCCTCTCAGCTCAAGAACGTGCGGAGCGATCTTGGCGACCGGTACATCAATACACCCGCCGGCATCATCCAGACACTCGCTTTCCCGTTCTACGACGAGAACTGGGGCAGGAGCGGAATGGAGAAGGTCCGCACGGGCCTGTCCAGGGCCATCGACCGCGACCAGATCACGAACATGATCTTCCAGAAGACCCGGGTCCCGGCCACCGACTGGACCTCCCCGGTCCTCGGCGAGGCCGGCGGCTTCAAGGAAGGTCTGTGCGGGGACGCCTGCGTGTACGACCCGGCCGCGGCGAAGAAGCTGATCGAGGAGGGCGGCGGGCTTCCCGGCGGCCAGATCAAGATCACGTACAACGCGGACAGCTCGCACAAACAGTGGGTCGACGCCGTCTGCAACTCCATCAACAACGCCCTCGGCAACGACAAGGCCTGTGTGGGCAACCCGGTCGGGACCTTCGCCGACTTCCGCGAACAGCTCACGCAGAAGAAGATGTCGGGCCCGTTCCGCGCCGGCTGGCAGATGGACTACCCGCTGATCCAGAACTTCCTCCAGCCGGTCTACTACACGAACGGCTCCTCCAACGACGGAAAGTGGTCCGACCAGGACTTCGACAGGCTCGTCGACCAGGCCAACGCCGAGACCGACACCACCAAGGCCATCGGGCTGTTCCAGCAGGCCGAGGAGGTCGTACGGGACAACATGGCCGCCATCCCGCTCTGGTACCAGAACGGCCAGGCGGGCTACTCGGAGCGGCTCTCGAACGTGGCGCTCAACCCGTTCAGTGTCCCCGTCTACAACGAGATCAAGGTCAGCTGAGTCCCCGTGGGACGCTATGTGATCCGGCGTCTGCTGCAGATGATCCCGGTCTTCATCGGCGCCACACTGCTGATCTTCCTGATGGTGAACGTGATGGGCGACCCCGTCGCGGGCCTGTGCGGCGAGCGGCAGTGCGATCCCGCCACGGCCGCCCAACTGCGCAAGGAGTTCGGCCTCGACAAGCCGGTGTGGCAGCAATACCTGACCTACATGGGCAACGTCTTCACCGGCGACTTCGGCACCGCCTTCAACGGCCAGCCGGTCACCGAGCTGATGGCCACCGCCTTCCCGGTCACCATCCGGCTGACGATCGTCGCCATCCTCTTCGAGATCGTCATCGGCATCCTGCTGGGCGTCATCACCGGACTGCGCCGCGGCCGGCCCGTCGACACCGGCGTCCTGCTGGGGGCCCTCGTCGTCATCTCGGTGCCGACCTTCGTCACCGGTCTGCTGCTCCAACTGCTGCTGGGCGTCGAGTGGGGCTGGATCAAACCGTCCGTGTCCTCGGACGCCACGTTCGGCGAACTCATCGTGCCCGGCCTGGTCCTGGCCTCCGTGTCCCTCGCCTATGTGACCCGGCTGACCCGGACCTCCATCGCGGAGAACAAACGGGCCGACTACGTCCGTACGGCCATCGCCAAGGGCCTGCCCCGGCACCGGGTCATCACCCGACACCTGCTGCGCAACTCGCTGATCCCGGTCGTCACCTTCATCGGCACGGACATCGGCGCGCTCATGGGCGGCGCGATCGTCACCGAACGGATCTTCAACATCCACGGCGTCGGCTACCAGCTCTACCAGGGGATTCTGCGACAGAGCACCCAGACCGTGGTCGGCTTCGTGACCGTCCTCGTCCTGGTCTTCCTGGTCGCCAACCTGCTCGTCGACCTCCTCTACGCCGTACTCGACCCGAGGATCCGCTATGCCTGAGCAGCCTCCGCACGAGCCAGGAGGCGCCATCGCCGCGACCGGCATGGGCGGTGCCATGGACCTCGCCACGAGCGAGGCGGCAACCCTGGAGAAGGTCCCGGGCGGACCGGAGGGCAGGGGTCCGCAGGAGAAACCCAGAAGCCTGTGGTCCGACGCCTGGCGGGACCTGCGGCGCAACCCCGTCTTCATCATCTCCGGGCTCGTCATCCTCTTCCTGGTCGTCATCTCCCTGTGGCCCTCGCTGATCGCCACCCAGAACCCCCTCAGGTGCGACCTCGCCAAGGCCCAGGAAGGCTCACAGCCGGGGCACCCCTTCGGGTTCGACGGCCAAGGCTGCGACGTCTACACGCGGGTGGTGTACGGCACCCGCGTCTCGATCAGCGTCGGTGTGTGCGCCACGCTCGGGGTCGCGATCCTCGGCTCGGTGCTCGGCGGGCTCGCCGGGTACTTCGGCGCGACGGGAGACGCGGTCCTGTCCCGGGTCACCGACATCTTCTTCGCGATCCCCGTCGTGCTCGGCGGTCTGGTCCTCCTCTCCGTGGTGACCAGTAGTACGATCTGGCCGGTCATCGGGTTCATGGTGCTGCTCGGCTGGCCGCAGATCTCCCGGATCGCGCGCGGCTCCGTCATCACCACCAAGCAGAACGACTACGTGGCGGCCGCCCGCGCCCTCGGCGCCTCCCACTCCCGCCTGCTGCTGCGGCACATCGCGCCGAACGCCGTCGCGCCGGTCATCGTCGTCGCCACCATCGCGCTCGGCACGTACATCTCCCTGGAGGCGACCCTCTCGTACCTCGGTGTCGGCCTGAAGCCACCGACGGTCAGCTGGGGCATCGACATCTCCTCGGCGTCCGCGTACATCCGCCAGGCCCCGCACATGCTGCTGTGGCCCGCCGGCGCCCTCGCGATCACCGTGCTCGCGTTCATCATGCTCGGCGACGCGGTGCGCGACGCCCTCGATCCGAAGCTGAGGTGACGGCCGTGCTGCTCGAAGTGCGGGATCTGCACGTGGAGTTCAGGACCAGGGACGGAGTCGCCAAAGCCGTCAACGGCGTCGACTACAGCGTCGACGAAGGCGAGACGCTCGCCGTCCTGGGCGAGTCCGGCTCCGGCAAGTCGGTGACCGCGCAGGCCGTGATGGGCATCCTCGACATGCCTCCCGGGAAGATCACGGGCGGGGAGATCCTCTTCCGGGGCAGGGACTTGCTGAAGCTCAAGGAGGAGGAGCGGCGCAAGGTGCGCGGCGCCGAGATGGCGATGATCTTCCAGGACGCGCTGTCGTCCCTGAACCCCGTGCTCAGCGTCGGCGACCAGCTCGGCGAGATGTTCACCGTCCACCGCGGGATGTCGCGGAAGGCCGCCCGGGCCAAGGCGATCGAGCTGATGGACCGGGTACGGATCCCGGCCGCCGCCGACCGGGTGCGCGACTATCCGCACCAGTTCTCCGGCGGCATGCGCCAGCGCATCATGATCGCCATGGCGCTGGCCCTCGAACCCGCGCTGATCATCGCCGACGAACCGACCACCGCGCTCGACGTCACCGTCCAGGCCCAAGTCATGGACCTGCTCGCCGAGTTGCAGCGCGAACTCGCCATGGGTCTCGTCCTCATCACCCACGACCTCGGCGTGGTCGCGGACGTCGCCGACCGGATCGCCGTCATGTACGCGGGCCGGATCGTCGAGTCCGCGCCGGTCCACGACCTCTACAAAGCCCCGGCGCACCCCTATACGAAGGGGCTCCTGGAGTCGATCCCCCGGCTCGACCAGAAGGGCCATGCCCTCTACGCGATCAAGGGACTGCCGCCGAACCTGATGCACATCCCGCCCGGCTGCGCCTTCAACCCGCGCTGCCCTATGGCCCAGGACGTGTGCCGGACCGACGTACCGCCGCTCTACGAGGTGGACGAAGACCGCAGGAGCGCCTGCCACTTCTGGCGGGAGTGCCTGCATGGCTGAGCCGATTCTCGAGGTCAGCGGCCTGGTCAAGCACTACCCCCTCACCAGGGGCATCCTCTTCAAGAAGCAGATCGGCGCCGTCAAGGCCGTCGACGGCGTCGACTTCCACCTCGGCCGCGGCGAGACCCTCGGCATCGTCGGCGAGTCCGGCTGCGGCAAGTCGACGGTCGCGAAGATGCTGGTCAACCTGGAGAAGCCGACGGCCGGGGTGATCAAGTACAAGGGCGAGGACATCACCCGACTGTCCGGCAAGGCGCTCAAAGCCGTACGCCGCAACATCCAGATGGTCTTCCAGGACCCCTACACCTCGCTCAACCCCCGCATGACCGTCGGCGACATCATCGGGGAGCCGTACGAGATCCACCCCGAGGTCGCGCCCAAGGGCGACCGGCGGCGGCGGGTCCAGGAGCTGCTGGACGTGGTCGGGCTCAACCCCGAGTACATCAACCGCTATCCGCACCAGTTCTCCGGCGGCCAGCGCCAACGCATCGGCATCGCCCGTGGGTTGGCGCTGCGCCCCGAGATCATCGTCGCGGACGAGCCGGTCTCCGCGCTCGACGTGTCGGTCCAGGCGCAGGTGATCAACCTCCTCGACCGGCTCCAGGACGACTTCGAACTGTCGTACATCTTCATCGCCCACGACCTGTCGATCGTCCGGCACATCTCGGACCGGGTCGGGGTGATGTACCTCGGGCGGATCGTGGAGATCGGCAAGGACGCGGAGATCTACGACCACCCCACGCACCCCTACACCCAGGCGCTGCTGTCCGCCGTCCCCGTCCCGGACCCCGAGGCCAGGGAACACCGCGAGCGGATCATCCTCTCGGGTGACGTCCCGTCCCCGACGAACATCCCCTCCGGGTGCCGCTTCCGCACCCGCTGCTGGAAGGCGCAGGAGCGCTGCGCCCTGGAGGTGCCGCTGCTCGCGGTCCCGGCGGAGTTCCGGTACGCGAGTGGTCCCGCGGCCCACGACTCGGCCTGCCACTTCGCGGAGGAGAAGCAGGTGGTGCCCCCGGAGAAACCACCGGACGATCTTGCAGAGGGCGGGGAATAGGCGTACAAACATGCATCAATCGCGTTAACACGCAGGCAACTCAGGCGACGCGATCTCGATATACGGACGCGTCACTCTGAACAACGTACGGCCGTGCGGGTGCCGTAAACGGACCGGGGCGCGCCATGTCGCCCCGGTCCGTTGCCCCTTTTTGCGCCTAAACCGGCGCCGCTCTCGCGGACCTGGCTGGTGCATCGCCGTGGTTCCTCAATTGATGGTTGCGGTGCTCCGTGGAATGTCGCCGCTCAGCCCAGCTTGAGAGCGCGCCGAAGGAAGTCCACCTGGAGCAGGAGCAGGTTCTCGGCGACCTGCTCCTGTGGGGTCATGTGCGTGACGCCCGACAGGGGCAGCACCTCGTGCGGGCGGCCCGCGGACAGCAGGGCCGAGGACAGGCGCAGGGCGTGCGCGAAGACGACATTGTCGTCGGCCGTGCCGTGCACGATCATCAGCGGCCGGTGCGGCTCGGCGGGGGAGGACAGGCCCTCGTCCGTCACCAGCGAGCTGTTCGCGTACGCCTCCGGGGACGTGGCAGGGTCCCCCAGGTACCGCTCCGTGTAGTGGGTGTCGTACAGCCGCCAGTCCGTGACCGGGGCGCCCGCGATGCCCGCGTGAAAGACGTCGGGGCGGCGCAGCACGGCCAGTCCGGCCAGCCAGCCGCCGTACGACCAGCCGCGGATCGCCACCCGCGACAGGTCCAGCGGGAAGCTCTCCGCGAGGCCGTGCAGCGCGTCGATCTGGTCGTCCAGGGAGCGGGTGAAGTCGTCGCGGACCGCCTTCTCCCAGGCGGGGGAGCGGCCGGGGGTGCCGCGGCCGTCGGCGACGATCACCGCGAAGCCCTGGTCCGCGAACCACTGCGAGGTGAGGTGGGCGTTGTGCGCGGCCAGCACGCGGGGGCCGTGCGGACCACCGTAGGGGTCCATGAGAACCGGCAGGGGAGTGTCACCGCGGTAGTCCGTAGGCATAAGCACGGCGCATGGAATTTTCCGTGCGCCCCCCTCGGTGAGGGTCACGCGCGGGGACAAACCAGGATGTTCGGCGTACGAGGTGACAGTCGCCGCCCGCTTGCCCTCGCGCAGTACCTGCACCTGGGCGCCCGGCTGGTCCGGCACGGACGAGACCAGTACGGTCACACCCCCGGCGCGTACTGCCGAGTGCACGCCGGGCTCCTGGGAGATGCGCTCGACGCCGAGCTCGTTGACGCGGTAGACATGCACCTCGCCGGTCTCCGGGGCCGGCGCGGACTTGCCCGCCGAGGCCGAGATCAGTACGTCGTCGTCCGAGACGTCCAGCACCGCGCGCACATGCAACTGCGGCCCGGTGAGCGGACGTTCACCGAACGCGAGGACCCGTGCCCCGCCCTCGTCGGCGATCCGTACGAGCTGTCCGCCGGGGCTCCAGCACGGCACTCCGGGGAAAAGATCCAGCCATTGTGGATCTTCGTCCGCGTGCACCATCCGCGTCGTTCCGGTGTCCGGGTCGACGGCCAGGAAGAGCTGGCTGCGCTGATCCCGGGCCTGCACCAGAATCAACGGCGCTCCGGCCGCTGACCAGTGCACATGCGCCAGATAGGGGTAGCGCGCCCGGTCCCAGGCGACCTCCGTACGCACTCCGTCGAGGGTGATCACGAAGAGCCTTACGTCCGCATTGTCCGTTCCGGCCACCGGGTAGGCGACCTGCTGCGGAGCGCGTTCCGGTTGTGAGGGATCGGAAATCCACCAGCGGCGAACGGGTGTGTCGTCGACCCGCGCCACGAGGAGCCGGTCCCCCTCCGGGGACCACCAGAAGCCGCGCGAACGCCCCATCTCCTCGGCCGCGATGAACTCCGCCAATCCATAGGAAACCGTCGCCGGCCCCGCCGCGGGCTCCGGCTCGGCGAGCACCCGGTCGTCCTCGCCCTCGGCGCCGACGACGCGCAGAGCGCCCCCGCGGACGTATGCGACGAGCCGTCCGTCGGGCGACGGGCGAGGGTCGATCACCGGGCCCGGGACGCGGATTTCACGTGCCGTGCCGGCCCGCAGCTCGGCCGTGAAAAGCCGCCCTGACAACGCGAAAGAGGCCAACTCGACCGCCGTGTCGGTCGCGTAGCCGACGATCCCGGCACCGCCCTCGCGACTGCGTTCGCGGCGCGCCCGCTCCGCCGCCGACAGCCGTTCCGTGGAACCCCCGAGCAGGGTCCCCGGATCGGCCGCGACGCGCTCCTTCCCCTCCGCGACATCGAGGACCCACAGCTGATTCGCCCGGTCCGTACCGGAGCGAGACCTCAGGAACACGACGCGGGAACCGTCCGGAGAGACGGTGAACGCGCGGGGCGCGCCGAGGGTGAACCGCTGCGTGCGGGCGTAGCGGCGCGGGAAGGAGAGAGGCTCGGTCGTCATGCCCTGACCATATTGGCCATGCGCCCCCTTGTGCGGCCGTGCGCCGATCGATGCGCGCGCCCGGATAGTTATGATCGCTAGCGGTCTGTGGGTATGAACCCGCTGGCCGCTGTACGGAATTACCGACCCCCATGTCCGACCCCCCATGTCCCTGGGATCTTTGGAGGTGAGCCGCCGTGGCACTCTCGATTTCGGCGGTGGTGCTGCTGGCGATCATCGTCGTCATCCTGGTCAAGAAGTCCGGGCTGAAGGCGGGGCACGCGATCGTGTGTGTCCTGTTCGGCTTCTATCTCGCATCCTCGACGATGGCGCCCACCATCAGCGACCTCACCACGAATGTCGCGGACATGATCGGTAGTTTCAAGTTCTGACGGGTGCCGGGTGAGCACCCGGAGTCGGGGATCGAACCCCGGTTCGGCGAGGCGCCGGTCGATGAGTCGGCCGAGGAGTTCGTCACTCGTACGGGCCAGGGGAGGGGCTCCTGGCCCAACGAGGCCAATGTGTCCCTCGTCGTCATCCGGGTCGACGATTGGCGCATTTGGGCCAGTTCCGATGACCATGAGCAGGCATTACCGGGGCCACGGGTGGCCCATACGTGCCAATCGCTCATGGCGAGGCCCCCGGTCGGTGAGCCGTCAGCCTTCGGAGGCGTACGGCACGAAGGCCGCCCACGTGTCCGGCGTGAGCGCGAGCTGGGGGCCGGCGGTGTTCTTGGAGTCGCGGACGTGCACCGTGGCGGGGGTGGTGGCGATTTCTACGCAGGAGTCGCCTTCACTGCTGCTGCTGTAGCTGCTCTTGAACCAGTCCAGCTCGGGAGCGTCCCCGGCCGGGATGTTGCGCGTCATGTTTCTCCCAGCAGTTGCTCGATGAAGGCCATCGACTCCCGTGGGGTGAGAGCCTGAGCCCGGATGATGCCATACCGCAGTTCCAGGATGCGGAGTTGCCTCGGCTCAGCGACCGGGCGGCCGTTGGCCAGTCCAGGGGAACGTCCGACCGCCGAACCCTCCGCGAACTTCAGCACCTCGATCCCACCGGCCACTCCGGCGTGCTCCTCGCGGTTCGTCGGCATCACTTGGATCTCGACGTTCCGCAACTGTCCGATCTCAAGCAAGTGTTCAAGCTGTTGGCGCAGCACCATTTTCCCCCCGAGTGGACGCCGAAGCACCCACTCTTCCTGGACGAAGCTGAGCTCAGGCGCAGGTTCCCGCTCGAAGACAATCTTTCGAGCCAGGCGCGCGGCCACGAACCTCTCCACCTCATCCTCGGTGTAGGCAGGCCGCCGCATCAGGAGCAGAGCCCGCGCGTACTCCGGCGTCTGCAACAGCCCATGAACGTTCAAGGGGTCGTAGAGCTGCAACTCGACAGCCTGCCCCTCCATCTTCGCCAGATCCCGCACCTTCTTCGGATACCGGACCTTCGCCACGTCCTCCTTCATCGCCGAGAGCAACCCACCCGCCCCCAACACCTCGTCCGCCGTGTCCAGATAGTCCGGCCGGGGAATCCGCTTCCCGCCCTCGATCTTGTAGACCATGTCCTCGCCGTACCCGACCGCCTTCCCGAACTCGGCGGCCCGCATCCCCACGGCCTCCCTGCGGAGCTTCAGCTGCCGTCCGACGGTCGCGACGACCGCCACACCCCAGTCGTCGTCCGGGTCCACCTCCCAACCCGGCTCGTCCGCCTCGCCCTTGAGCCGGACCGGCTCGCCGTCCACCTGTCGCATCGCGCACCCCTCCGTCGTACCGCCGTGCCTCAACGCTCCCTACCCGTACGACCGTTCCGGACCGGCCGGACATCACCGGACAGTCACCGTACGTATCGGTGTCGTCACTGTTCACGGTAGGCGCACACCGCCACGCTGAGTGACGTGAATCAAGAAACAGCCGCCCCCGAGGCTCAGCCCGGCACTCGCATCCGCAACTTCAGCGTCCTCCTGTCGCCGACGCCACGCGGAGCCCGCCTCGGCCGTCTTCTCGCCACCGAGCAACTCCGCGCCTGGGGACTCCCCTTGGACCCGGCGGCGCACATCGTCGCCGAACTGGCGGCCAACGCGGCGACGCACGGGCGCGTCCCGGGCCGCGACTTCCGGCTCACGCTCTACGTCGTCGCAGGCACGCTCCGGATCGAGGTCACGGACACCCGTGGTGACCGTCTTCCGTGCGCCCGGCACTCCGCCCCCGACGCCGAGTCCGGCCGTGGTCTCGTCCTCGTCGACGCCTTGGCCGACCGCTGGGGCTGCACGTCGGGGCCGCCCCCGCGCAAGACGGTATGGGCCGAGCTGGACCTCGCACCGGAACCCGGCGGCTCAGCGTGCGCAGAGTCCGGTATCGCGGGCAAGCCGATTCCGCGTCCCGAGCGCACCCCTGACGCGCTGCGCGCGGCCCTGGCCATCGTCGATCCGGGCCGTCTGGTGGAGATGCAGGCCACGAAGGATGAGGCATTCGCCAAGGCGGTCGAGTGGCGGTCACCTAGCCCCGTGCGGAGCTGGGTCCTGGCCTGGGCCCGAGACATCGAAATCGCGCGTTGCCCCGATCTGTCCGCCCGTTACTCCCGCGCGAAGAGCCATCTGGAACACGAAGATCCGGCCATCGCGCAGCAAGCGCTGCGGGAACTGTGCTCCGTCCTCGACGAGGCTGGGTCCAGGGCCTGACCATGCTGAACGAGAAAAAGCTTCGCAGTCGCTATCTGGAGATCATCCGGCGGTGTAACAAGATCGCCCTCGACGCCGACCCGATGGGCGGCGATCTCAAGCAGCGCCGACCGATCTACGAGGAGTGACAGGCGACGAGGAGGGGGCGGATGGGGAGCGGGTGCCTCGTAGGGTGGGTTCCATGACGGAACTGCCCGACCGGCGTCTGCTCCTGGTGCACGCGCACCCGGACGACGAGTCGATCAACAATGGCGCCACCATGGCCAGGTATGCGGCCGAGGGCGCCCATGTGACGCTGGTGACCTGCACCCTAGGCGAGGAGGGCGAGGTCATCCCGTCCGAGCTCGCCCACCTCGCCCCGGACCGGGACGGCGGACTCGGCCCGCACCGGATCGGCGAGCTGGCCGCCGCCATGAAGGAGCTCGGGGTCACCGACCACCGGTTCCTCGGCGGCCCCGGGCGCTTCCACGACTCCGGGATGATGGGCCTCGAGCAGAACCACCGCGCGGGCGCCTTCTGGTCCGCCGATGTCGACGCCGCCGCCGCGCACCTCGTCGAGGTGATCCGCGAGGTACGCCCCCAGGTGCTCGTCACCTACGACCCCGACGGGGGCTACGGACACCCGGACCACATCCAGGCCCACCGCGTCGCGACGCGTGCCGCCGAGCTGGCCGCGGCGGCCGCCTTCCGCCCGGACCTCGGCGAACCCTGGGAGATCGCCAAGGTCTACTGGAACCGCGTACCGCGCCCGGTCGCCGAGGAGGGCTTCCGGCGGCTGCGCGAGGCGCTTCCCGGGCTGCCGTTCGGCGCGTCGGCCGCCGTGGACGACGTACCGGGTGTGGTCGACGAGGCGGTGATCACCACCGAGATCGACGGGACCGCGTACGCCGCCGCCAAGGCCGCCGCCATGCGCGCGCACGCCACCCAGATCGAGGTCGCCGAGCCGTGGTTCGCGCTCTCGAACCAGCTGGCGCAGCCGCTGTTCGGCACGGAGTACTACCAGTTGGTGCGCCCGGAGCGGGCCGGAATCGGCACCGGAACCGGTGCTGGTGCCGGTCGGGAGACGGACTTGTTCGCGGGGATCGTTGCGAGCGGTGCGACCGGTCCGGCTGCTCGGCGAGAGGTGGAGGAACGATGAGTACGACGGGACCGCGCGGGAGCGCGCTCGCCCAGCCGCTGACGCGCCCGTCGGGCGGGCGGATCGCCGCCCACCTGGGGCTTTTTGTGCTCGGCGCGGTGATCGGGGTCGCCGGCGCGCTGGTGCAATCCGGCTGGTTCCCGGGTGGGTTGCTGCTCGCCCTGGTCGGCGCGGCCGGACTCTTCCTGGGCGGCTCGCGGGCGACCGGTTCGCGGGCCGGCGCCGTGGCGCCCGCGGCGGGCTGGATGGTCGCCGTCGTCCTGCTCACCTCGACCCGCCCGGAAGGGGACTTCCTCTTCGGCGCGGGCCTGGGCTCGTACCTTTTCCTGCTCGGCGGGATGGCCGTGGGTGTGATGTGCGCCACGCTTGGCCAGGGGCGGCAACCAGCCGAGTCCGCGGTCCGACTTGGGAAGTGACGTACCACTTCGCCGTATCGGACACGTGCAAGTCCCGTGGGGGTTTCCTCGGCGGGCGAGGTTTGCGCGCTGAATATGGCCAGTATGGTGGTGCGCGCCGCCGAGCTGCCCGAGATGAGGTCGAGTAAACGGGCGGCGGAGCCAACCGGGAGAACCTGCCTTGAGTCGTGAAACTGACAGTTCGTCCTCCGGGCCCAACGGGCGCGGTGGAGCCGTGTACCCGTCGGGGACGCCGCCGTACGGGACGCCCACGGCTTCCGAAAGCGGTGCCGACGCGGGCCGTTCGGCCACGGGCACCCCGCCGGAGGATCGCAAGACCGAGACCACGCTGACGACACGGATCCGGATCAACATCCCCGGGTCGCGGCCCATCCCGCCGGTCGTCGTGCGGACGCCGGTCGCCGACGCCGACGCGTCCGCCGATGCCGCGGGAGCACCCGCGGAGGCGCCGCGCGCCATGAGTTCGCCGAGTTCGCCCATGGGCGCGGGCGCGGCCGCGACGGCGGGGGTGTCGGGATCCGCACCCACACCGCCGTCCGCGCCCGCATCGCCGTCCGCGTCCACGACCGGATTCGCGTCCATGGACCGTTCCGGCGAGTCCGCCGCTCCGGCCAGGGAGAAGCCCAGCGACTGGTTCGCACCCCGCAAGTCCGGTGCGCCGGGCGGCGGTTCCACCAACGGGGCAGGCCTGCCCGGCGGTTCGGGGCCCGCAGGTCCCGCCGCGCCGCAGGGCGCGGGCGCGCCGGGCGGCACCGGTGCCGGCGGAGCGCGTCCGAGTGCTCCGGGCGGCCGAGGGCCGGGCGCTGCCGGTGGCGCGAGCGGTTCGGGTCCCTTGGGCGCCGCGGGCGGTGCCCGACCCGGCGGGGCGAACGGGCCCCGACCCGGCGGTGGCGGTACGAACGGTGCCGGGCTGCCCGGTGCCACCGGCGCCGGACCCGTGGCGCCGGGGCACGGCGGCGGCACCGGTTCCTTCGACGTCTCCGCGGCGCTGAGCAACACGGCCTCTTTCCCGGCCATAGGGAGCGACGGCGCGGGTGGCGAACCGCGGCGTGACGACCTCCCGTACTTCGCGGAGAACTTCGCCGACAACGGCAGGGGCGGTCCCGCGGGCCCGACCGGCGGTCCGGTCACCGGGGACGGCCCGCTGGTCCCGCCGGCCGGCCCGGGCGTGGCTCCGGGCAGCCTGGCCGCGGGTCCGGGCAGGCCGGGCGCCGGCCCGGGGCAGGCTCTGGCCAGGCCGGGCGCGGGTCCGGGTGGTCCGGGCGCAGGACCTGGGCAGGGTCCGGGCGGTTTCGCCGGGGGACCGGGGCAGGGTCCGGGCGGTCCGGCCGCAAGGCCGGGCGGAGCCGGTGCTCCCGGCCGGGACATGGGATACCCGGGCGGCGGCCTCAGCGACGACACCGCGATCCTCACCCCGCAAAAGCCCGCGCCCGAGCCGGTCGGCCAGGGCTACGGCGGCGCTGGGGACAACGTCTCCGGGCACACCCTGACCAGCGGCATCCCCGTTGTGCCGACGGCCGCCGAGAACTTTTCGCTCGGTCCGGGCTCGCACCTCGACGGCCCGCTGCCGCACACCCCGCCGAAGACGCCCGAGCCGGCCCCGAAGCCCGCCGCCTCGTCGAAGCCGGCCAAGAAGAAGGGCCGCAGCAAGCGGATGCTGCTGGTCGTCGGCGTGGTCGCCGTCGGCGGCGGCGCCTACGGTGCGGGCCTGCTCATGAACCACTCGGACGTACCCAAGGGCACCACCGTGCTCGGCGTCGACATCGGCGGCGGCACCCGCGACGACGCCGTCAAGAAGCTCGACGACGCCTTCGGGGATCGTACGAACAAGGCGCTCAAGCTGTCCGTCGACGGCGACACGGTCTCGCTCAAGCCGGACCAGGCCGGGCTCCAGCTCGACAGCCAGGCCACGGTCCGCGCCGCCGCGGGCAGCGACTACAACCCCGTCTCCGTGATCGGCTCGCTGTTCGGCCAGCAACGCGTCGTCGAGCCCGCGATGCCCGTCGACGAGGAGAAGCTGCAGGCCGCCCTGGAGGGCGTCGCAGCCGGCTCCGGATCGGTGAGCGACGGCACCATCAAGTTCCAGGCGGGCAAGGCCGTCTCCGTGTACGGCAAGGCGGGCAAGGGCATCGACGTGGCGTCCTCGACCCAGGCCGTCGAGGACGCGTACCGCACGCAGGTGGAGACCGGCACGACCGACGCGGTGCGGGTCGCCACCAAGACCCGCCAGCCGACGATCTCGAACACCGAGGTCGACCGGGTGATGACGAGTTTCGCGAAGCCCGCGATGTCCGCGAACGTCACGGTGCGGACGGATGCCCTCCACACCATCTCGTTCAGCCCGCAGAACTCCATCTGGAAGTTCCTGAGCGTGCGCCCGGTCAACGGCAAGCTGGTCGAGTACTACGACCTCGATGTCCTCAAGGGGCTGTACGGCGGCGCCTTCGACGGCATCAAGATCACCAAGGGTGACGGCAGCAAGAAGGACGTGAGCCCGCAGGACGTCGCCTCGGCCCTCGGCCAGGCGCTGCGCGGGAAGACGGCGGCCGACCGCATCGTGACCATCTCGACCGACCCCAGCTAGCGGGTTCGTCCCGGCATACGACAAGAGGGCACCCGGCCATGGCACGCCTGGCCGGGTGCCCTCTCGTATGCCCTCTTGCCGTACGCCGACGCCCGATGCAGCGTTGCTCCGAGCAGGCCTTGGCGAGCGGGTGTCGAAGGGGCGGTGTGCGGGCCGTGGACGGGATGACGCTCGATCTGCACCCGGGCGAGACCGTCGCCCTGCTGGGTCCGAACGGCGCGGGCAAGTCGACCACGCTGGACCTGCTCCTCGGCCTCAAGCACGCCGACAGTGGCGCGGTCCGGGTGTTCGACACCAGCCCGCGGTGCCATCGTCGGCGGCCGGGTCGGCACCATGCTGCAGAGCGGCGGCCTGAGGGACGAGGTGACGGTCGGCGAGCTGGTGAAACGCGCGTGCAAAACCCCTACGGCCCCAGGGCGAACCTCAGTTGAGCCTCGCCCGCGCGGCCCGGGCCTGCCCCCGCACCCGCTCCGCCACTGCCACATCCACCGCGGCGATCATCTCCGCATACGCATCCAGCTCCACGGCCCCACCCAGGAAGTCACCGCGCTGAACGAGCAACTGGGCCCGTTCGTACCGCAGCCGCGCCGGATGCGAAGGCAGCAGCAGCGACAACTCGACCGCCCACAGCGCCACATCCGACCGCTCGGGCCGGGCGGCCGCCCACGCCCGGATGTTGTTCAGGATCCGCAGAACGACATCGAGCGGATCGGCGGGGGCGAGCATCGAGGGGTCGATGGGCGCACCGGTGGCCCCCGCGACGAGCAACTCGGCGTCGGAGCCGCTCAGCACCCGCCCGCCGTCGAAGGGATCGGCGAGCACCTGCTGCTCGGTCGGCCCGAAGCCGACCACGAAATGCCCGGGCAGGGCAACCCCGTACACCGGCGCTCCGGCCCGCCGTGCGACCTCCATCCAGACCACGGAGAGCAGGATGGGCAGCCCGCGCCGGCGCCGCAGCACCTGGTGCAGCAGCGAAGACCCCAGCCGCTGGTAGTCCCCGGGCGAGCCCCGGAACCCGCAGCGCCCGCCGAGCAGTTCGGCGAGCGCGGTCGCCCAGGACCGCGGCCCACCGGGCCGGAACGGGAGCTGCCCCGCCAACCGGTCCAGCTCGATCTGCGCCTCGTCCATCCCCGTCTCGTCCAGCGTCCCGTCCGCCGCCGCCCCCACCAGCAGACACAGCACCGCCAGATCGGGCCGCTCGGACCGTGCCTCCTCGGCGAACCGCCGCCGCACCTCGGCGGCCCGCTCCGGTTCCGGGGGATGAGGGGGACGCATGGCAGCCTCGCGCTCCTTCACGCCGGTCGCGGGCGGTCGGTATCGGGCGCGCGGTAGTGGTGATACGCGTGGTGCGCCCCGAAGCCCATTCCGGCGTACAACGCCCGCGCCCCCGTGTTGTCCGTCTCCACCTGGAGCCAGGCCGCCGAGGCGCCCTCGTCCAGGGCGCGTTCCGCCAGGGCCGCCATCACGGCGGTGGCCAGACCCCGGCGGCGCTCGGCGGGGTCGACCTCGACGGCCGCGAACCCGGCCCACCGGCCGTCGACCACGCACCGCCCGATCGCGGCCGGAGCGCCACCCGCCGCGCCGGGCACCGTCGCGAACCACACCGAGGGCCCGCTGCCCAGCACCTTCAGCGCGACCTCGCTCAACCCCTTGCGCTGATAGCGGTCCAGCCACGCCTGGTCCGCCGTGCGCGAGAGGGCGACCTCGGGCGCCTCGCGGTCGGCGAGGGGCGCGAGCGAGCCGATCCACAGCTCGGCCGTCACCTCACGCGCCCAGCCGCGCGCCTCCAGCTCCGCGCAGAGCAGTTCCTGCGTGCCCTCGGCGCCGGTGGCGGTCTGGACGTAGGCGGGCAGGTCACGAGCCGTGTACCAGTCGCGTACGTAGGCCAGTGCCTCGTCCAGCGGCCGACCGGGATCGCCGAGGGGCAGCACGGAGTTCGCGCGCCGGGTGAACCCGGACGCCGCCCGCAGTTCCCACCCGCCGAGCCGCTCGCTGTCCACCGGCTGCCAGGCCCGCGCGGCGACCGGCGCCAGCTCCTCGTACGAGGCGGCCGGGCCCCGCCGACGCGCCGGAGCGGCCGGCACCACCTTGCCCGCGACCAGCGAGGATTCCGGAATCCGGACGCTCTCCCCGCCCCGTCGCGTGATCAGCAGCACGTCGCCGTCCCATGATGTGAGAACACCCACCGTGTCGGTGAACTTCTCACCCCCGGGTCCATGTTCGCTCAAGCGCCGCACGGAGACGCGTTTGCCCACGTCAGCAGCGGTGATACGGACCTCAAGGCGGCCAGAAGCTGAGATTTCCACAGGTCAGTTCACCCCTCCTGTTCGGATCATGCCCAAGAACGGAGATACTAGATGCGGGCATCGACGACGCCGCGCTCCCGCGCGCCAGGCGGCGGAGCCTACGGAGGCCCGCCAGCGCCCTATCGAGGAGGAACGACAGCGTGACCTACGTCATCGCGCAGCCTTGTGTCGACGTCAAGGACAAGGCGTGCATCGAGGAGTGCCCGGTCGACTGCATCTACGAGGGCTCCCGGTCCTTGTACATCCACCCGGACGAATGCGTCGACTGTGGAGCCTGTGAGCCGGTGTGCCCGGTCGAGGCGATCTTCTACGAAGACGACACTCCCGAAGAGTGGAAGGACTACTACAAGGCGAACGTCGAGTTCTTCGACGAGCTCGGCTCGCCCGGCGGCGCCAGCAAGCTCGGCCTGATCGAGCGTGACCATCCCTTCGTCGCAGCGCTGCCGCCGCAGAACCAGTAAGCGGCCCGCAAGCACGCGCCGCCTCGGTCCCGTACGGCCTGATCGCCTTGATCGCCGTACGGGACCGAGGCGTTTGCCGTACCAGCGAGTACAGAGAAAGTGAGCCCGATCCCGTGTCCGCAGTCTCCGACCGGCTTCCCACCTTCCCCTGGGACAAGCTGGAGCCCTTCAAGGCGACGGCCGCCGCTCACCCGGGCGGCATCGTCGACCTGTCCGTCGGTACCCCGGTCGACCCGGTGCCCGAGCTGATCCAGAAAGCTCTGGTCGCGGCCGCGGACTCGCCGGGCTATCCCACGGTGTGGGGCACGCCCGAACTGCGGGACGCGCTCACGGGCTGGGTGCAGCGGCGGCTCGGCGCGCGCGACGTCACCCACCACCACGTGCTCCCGGTCGTCGGCTCCAAGGAACTCGTCGCCTGGCTCCCGACGCAGCTGGGCCTGGGCCCCGGCGACAAGGTCGCGTTCCCGCGGCTGGCGTACCCGACGTACGAGGTCGGCGCCCGGCTGGCCCGCGCGGAGTACGTCGCCTACGACGACCCGACGGACCTGGACCCGACCGATCTCAAGCTCCTGTGGCTCAACTCGCCGTCGAACCCGACGGGCAAGGTCCTCTCCAAGGAGGAACTCACCCGGATCGTCGCGTGGGCCCGGGAAAACGACGTGCTCGTCTTCTCCGACGAGTGCTACATCGAGCTGGGCTGGGAGGCCGACCCGGTCTCGGTCCTGCACCCGGACGTGTGCGGCGGCTCGTACGAGGGGATCGTCTCCGTCCACTCGCTCTCGAAGCGGTCGAACCTGGCCGGCTACCGCGCCGCGTTCCTCGCGGGCGACCCCGCCGTCCTCGGTGACCTCCTGCAGATCCGCAAGCACGGCGGCATGATGACGTCGGCGCCGACCCAGGCCGCCGTGGTCGCCGCCCTGTCGGACGACACCCACGTCCGCGAACAGCGCGACCGCTACGCCGCCCGTCGCACCGCCCTGCGCGACGCCCTGCTGCGGCACGGCTTCCGCATCGAGCACAGCGAGGCCAGCCTGTACCTGTGGGCCACCCGGGACGAGTCCTGCTGGGACACGGTGGCCCGGCTGGCGGAGCTGGGCATCCTCGTCGCGCCGGGCGACTTCTACGGCCCGGCGGGCGAGAAGTTCGTACGGGTGGCTCTGACGGCGACGGACGAGCGGGTGGCTGCGGCGGTGGAACGCCTGGAGAGCCTGGAGCGGTAACTGCGGTAACTGCTGGACCTGCTCAGGGCAAGCGAAACGGGGCCAGGGAACGGCTTCCCTGGCCCCGTCGCCGTACGGCTGTGGCGGCTAGCCGAGCGGCAGGCCCTTGAGGGGCAGGCCACCCTTGGTCACCGCGTCGGTCGGCAGACCCTTGGCCACCGCGTCGGTCGGCAGGCCGCCCTTGGCCGCCCCGTCGGTCGGCAGGCCGCCCTTGGTGGCCGTGCGGGCCGGGACGCTCTTGGTCTTCGCGCGGGCCGGTACGCCCTTGGTGGCCGTGCGGGCCGGTACGCCCTTGGTCACCGCGCGGGCCGGGGCCCCCTTGGTCACCGCGGCGGTCGGCAGGCCGCCCTTGGTCGCCGTCTTCGCGGTGTCACCGAGCAGACCCCCGGCCTGACCCGCCGTGTCCCCGGCCACCTGCGTCGCGGCCGGCGTCGCCGTCTTGGCGACCTTGCCGCCGGCCTTGCCCGTGGCCGGCACCGCCTTCTTGACCGCGTCGCCGCCGGTCGTGCCCGCGAGTCCGGTGACGTTCTGCGTCGCACCGTCGACCGTGTTGCCGACCTGCGCCCCGTCCGGGGCGGTCAGACCGCCGAGGCTGGGGGTGGCCGGGAGTTCGGCCGCCGCGCTGGCGGAGCCGGCCGCACCGACCACGGGCGCCGCTCCCGCTGCGATGAGCAGCGCAGCACGGGCGATCCTGCGGGTCAGGGGGAGGGACATGATGCTCCTTAGACGGAAGAGAACGGTGAAGTGTCCGTCCACGCCCGGGAGTTGACCGACCGGCTGTCGGTCTGTCTGTTGCCTGCTGATCGTCCGGGCTCGGACGCAGTGACTACCGCTCGAAACGCCCGAAGGTTGCGGTGACACACGGTAAAGAGTTGGTAATGCTTCGCATTATCGGCTGCGGATAAAAGCGGGCAAAAAGCATCCGGTCGGAAAGTCTGCCGAATCCTTACGGCTCTTTGCTTTCAAGGGGCGAGGCCGATTCGGCGGTGCGGACGCGAAAACCTGCGCCCATCGTCGCCGCGAGGCGCCGCGTGTTCCCCGGAAGGGTGAGGACCCGTACTACTGTGCAGTGACGATGTGGACCTCTGCCGCGGACTCCTTCGCCGCCGAGCCGTCCGTGTCGTCGGACGTGCGCCACTCGCCGTCCCTTCTCCCGGCCGTCCACTCCCGCCCCGCGTACGAGACCCGTTCGATGTGCAGCGCGGCGGAGTTGGCCACGGCCCAGTGCGCGAGCTCCCAGCCGCGCTGCCGCACACCGGTCTCCGTGGTGGTCTCTTCGCCTACCGGCACGGTCACGGTCCGTCCCGCGCCTGTCGGCGAGGGCGAGGGCGTCGGCGATGCTGTCGATGAGGCGGTGGAGCCGGCGGCACTCACGGCGGCTGCCGTCTCCTGCAGCACGTCGCGGCCGAAGTCCCGCACGAGAGCGGTCCGCACCGAGTCCGGGCTGCCGGCCACGGTCTTCTCGGCGTGGCCTTCACAGGTCAGCGCGGCCGCCGCGCGGCCGGTCAGGGCGGCGGCCAGCAGCGTGGCGTCCGGCTCGTGCTTCGCATAGGCCTCCGGATAGCCACTGCGCTGCACGCGCTGCGCGGCGACCGTGAGCGGTAGCTGCGTGTAGTCCGGCACCTTGACCAGGTGATCGTAGAACTCCCCCGCCGCGTATATCGGATCCATGATCTGCTTCGTCGTCCCCCAGCCCTGCGAGGGCCGCTGCTGGAACAGGCCGAGCGAGTCCCGGTCGCCGTGCTGGATGTTGCGCAGCGCCGACTCCTGGAGCGCGGTCGCCAGGGCGATGGTCACGGCGCGCTCGGGCAGGCCGCGGGAGGTGCCGACCGCCGAGATCGCCGCCGCGTTCTGCGCCTGCTCGGGCGTGAACTCGTACGACGTGCCGTCGTCCTTGCCCGCGACGACCGTGCAGAGAGGCTCACCGGTCCCTCCTGTGAGGTACTGCACCGCGAGATACCCCGCGAGCGCGAGCAGGACCACGAGGGCCGCCCCGGAACGCAGGAGGCGGCCGTGACGGACGGGCGGGGTGGGGGACGGCTCTGACACGACGTACAAGGTACTGGAGGTCACTGTCTGCGGTCTGTGAGGTTGTGGACAACCATGGCGCGCTAGGGTCGACGGCATGGCCGATACCCCCCTTGACCTCACGCTGGACGCCGCCGAGCTCACCGCGCAGCTCGTCGACTTCCCCTCGGAGAGCGGCAACGAGAAGCCGCTCGCGGACGCCATCGAGACCGCGCTGCGGGCGCTGCCGCATCTGACGGTCGACCGGTACGGCAACAACGTCGTGGCGCGTACGAACCTGGGGCGGGCCGAGCGCGTGATCCTCGCCGGCCACATCGACACGGTCCCCATCGCCGACAACGTCCCCTCCCGTCTCGACGAGGACGGCGTCCTGTGGGGCTGCGGCACCTGCGACATGAAGTCGGGAGTGGCGGTCCAGCTCCGCATCGCGGCCACGGTCCCCGACCCCAATCGCGACCTCACCTTCGTCTTCTACGACAACGAAGAGGTCGCGGCCCATCTGAACGGCCTGAAGCATGTGGCCGAGGCCCACCCCGAGTGGCTGGCGGGAGACTTCGCGATCCTCCTGGAGCCGACGGACGGTCAGGTCGAAGGCGGCTGCCAGGGCACGCTCAGGGTGTTCCTGAAGACCAAGGGGGAGCGCGCGCACTCCGCGCGCGCGTGGATGGGCTCCAACGCGATCCACGCCGTGGCCCCCATCCTGGCCAAGCTGGCGGCGTACGAGCCGCGCACGCCGATCGTCGACGGCCTTCAGTTCCACGAGGGCCTCAACGCCGTCCGCATCGAGGGGGGCGTGGCCACCAACGTCATCCCCGACGCCTGCACGGTCGTCGTCAACTTCCGCTACGCGCCCGACCGCAGCGAGGCCGAGGCGGAGGCCTTCGTGCGCGACTTCTTCGCGGACTGCGACGTGGACGAGTTCATCGTCGACGACCACACGGGCGGGGCCAGGCCCGGACTGACCCACCCCGCCGCGGCGGCCTTCATGGCGGCCGTCGGGGGCGAGGCCCGTCCCAAGTTCGGCTGGACGGACGTCGCCCGCTTCAGTGCGCTCGGGGTGCCCGCGGTGAACTACGGCCCCGGTGCCCAGCTCTTGGCCCACAAGGTGGACGAGCGGGTCCGGGCGTCCGCGATTCCCGAGGCCGAGGAGCGCCTGCGCGCCTGGTTGACTTCCGGCTGACTTCTGATGGACCGCGGGTGTGGTGCGCGGCGGACATGCGCATGTCCCCCCTCCGTAACCAGCGGAGATCTACGCTGGGGCTGAAACACCGCAAGCGGAGGGAGCGCACATGGCTACTGGCAACCCCGAGGGCAAGAAGCGGCCACCGAAGGAGCAGCGGCTGGGACCGGTGCTGCGCAGGCGGGATCAGGTGCAGTCGAGCACCACGGATCAGCGGCTGCTGGACGCGGGCGGGCCCTCCGACTGGGTGCACACGGACCCCTGGCGGGTCCTGCGTATCCAGTCGGAGTTCATCGAAGGCTTCGGCACGCTGGCCGAACTCCCGCCCGCGATCAGCGTGTTCGGCTCCGCCCGTACGCCGGTGGACTCGCCCGAGTACGACACGGGCGTCGCCCTCGGACGGGGTCTGGTCGAAGCCGGCTTCGCCGTCATCACCGGTGGTGGTCCCGGTGCCATGGAGGCTGCCAACAAGGGCGCCTGCGAGGCCAAGGGCATCTCCGTCGGCCTCGGCATCGAGCTCCCCTTCGAACAGGGACTCAACCCCTACGTCGACATCGGCCTCAACTTCCGCTACTTCTTCGTGCGCAAGATGATGTTCGTCAAGTACGCGCAGGGATTCGTGGTCCTGCCCGGCGGGCTCGGCACCCTCGACGAACTCTTCGAGGCGCTCACCCTGGTCCAGACCCAGAAGGTCACCCGCTTCCCCATCGTCCTCTTCGGTACGGAGTACTGGGGCGGGCTGGTCGACTGGCTCAAGAACACCCTCATCGCCCAGGGCAAGGCCTCGGAGAAGGATCTGCTGTTGTTCCATCTCACGGACGAGGTGGAGGAGGCAGTGGCCCTGGTGTCGAAGGAGGCCGGCCGGTAGGTGGTGGGGCGGCGTCGGTTTCTTCCCGTCCTCCGGGGGGCTCCGCCCTCGGACCCCCGGCAGGTGGTTGTTCGGCTGCGGGGCGGTGGGGGCTGGGGGCGGAGCCCCCAGGGATGGGACGGGTAGGGGCGGCGGGGGCGAGAATCCCTACGCCAGCCCCCGCCGGGCCACCGCCGGAGGCCGCCACCCCGCGATCGACGCCACCATGTCCAGGACCTGCCGCGTCTCCGCCACCTCGTGCACCCGGTACACCTGCGCCCCCAGCCACGCCGAAACGGCCGTCGTCGCCAACGTCCCCACCACCCGTTCCTTCACCGGCTTGTCGAGCGTCTCGCCGACGAAGTCCTTGTTGGAGAGGGAGACGAGCACGGGCCACCCCGTGTCCACCATCTCGCCCAGCCGCCGCGTCGCCTCCAGACTGTGCCGCGTGTTCTTCCCGAAGTCGTGCCCGGGATCGATCAGCACGGACTCCCGCGGCACCCCCAAAGACACCGCCCGCTCGGCCAGCCCGACGGTCACCCGCAGAATGTCGGCCATGACATCCTCGTACGCGATCCGATGCGGACGCGTACGCGGCTGCGAGCCCCCGGCATGGGTGCACACGAGCCCCACCCCGTACCGCGCGGCGACCTCCGCGAGCCGCGGATCGACCCCGCCCCACGCGTCGTTGAGCAGATCCGCCCCGACCTCGCAGACCGCCTCCCCGACCTCGTGCCGCCAGGTGTCGACGCTGATGATCACGTCGGGGAAGCGGCGACGCACCTCGGCGACGAAACCGACCGTACGACGCGCCTCCTCCTCGGCCGTGACCTCCTCGCCGGGGCCGGCCTTGACCCCGCCGATGTCGATGATGGCGGCACCCTCGGACACCGCCTGCTCCACGCGGGCGAGCGCGGGCTCGTCGCGGAAGGTGGCTCCTTGGTCGTAGAAGGAGTCCGGGGTCCGGTTCACGATCGCCATGATCACCGGCTCGTGCGGGTCGAATTCCCGCCTGCCCAGCCTGAGCATCCCCTATGACCTCTCCCAGTAAGTCCACTGATAAGCCGCCTGCGACCTTAACTGTCAGACTCGCATGGCACGATCGGACCCTGACACTTCCAGTTTCAGTACTTCCGCGCCGGCGCGCCCGCGTCGGCACAGAGCGTGGGGACCTCAGCGATGTTCATGTTCTTGTTCCTGGTCGTCGCGCTCGCCGTCGTGGTCGCCGCGGTGACACTGTCCGTGGTGGGCGGCGGTGAGAGCGCGCCCCTGCCCGAGGCGACGCCCGAGCGGCTGGACGATCGGCTGCCCGCGGACCGTCCGGTCAACCGTGCGGATGTGGAGGCCCTGCGCTTCCCGCTGGCCGCCCGCGGCTACCGCATGGCGGACGTGGACGACGCCCTCGGCCGCCTCGGCGCCGAGATCGCCGAGCGGGACGCCAGGATCGCCGACCTGGTGGCCGCGCTCGAAGGCGCCCGAGCCACCGCCGCCACCTCGCTGCGGAAGTCGGACGAGGGAGAGCGGGAATGAGCGACGCGCTCGCCGGGCCCGACGGAGCCCTGCGCTGCCCCTGGGCACTGTCGACCGAGGACTACATCTCGTACCACGACGAGGAATGGGGCCGCCCGGTCCACGGCGACGACGCGCTGTACGAGCGTCTCTGCCTGGAGGCCTTCCAATCAGGGCTGTCCTGGATCACCATCCTGCGCCGCCGACCGGGTTTCCGGGCCGCCTTCGCCGACTTCGAGATCGCCAAGGTCGCGACCTTCACGTACGCCGACCAGGAGCGCCTGCTGGGCGACACGGGCATCATCCGCAACCGCGCGAAGATCGACGCGACCGTCGCCAACGCGCGCGTGCTGGCCGACTGGGCGCCGGGGGAGCTGGACGAGCTGATCTGGTCCTTCGCCCCCGCCCCGGCCACCAGCCCGGCCCCGAAGAAGCTGTCCGACGTGCCGGCGGTCACCGACGAGTCGACCGCTCTCTCCAAGACCCTCAAAAAGCGCGGCATCCGCTTCGTCGGCCCGACCACGGCCTACGCCTTGATGCAGGCGTGCGGTCTCGTCAACGACCACTTGGCGGATTGCGCCGCGCGCAGTCTGTAGCGGCGCGGGGCTGTGACCTCGCGCGGCTCCGCAGCGTGGGCGCGACAGGGGCTAGGACCGGCCGGACCGGTCCTTAGGGCCTGTCCGGCGGATCATGCCGGAGACGCGGGGTCTGGTGCGCCGATCTGCAGCGTTGTCGTCGGTTGCCGACGCTCCGCGTAGACGCCCTCCTCCGCCTTGCAGCTCGACGCACCAGACCCCGCTCACCTACGCCGACAAGGCGCCGCCGCTTCCCTCCGACCTGATCCGCCGGACAGGCCCTGGCCCCCGCCCGCACCTCCCCGCGAACCGTCACCGCCCCAAATACTTCGGCTTCTGCTTCTCGACGAACGCCCGCACGGCGATCGTGTGATCCTCGGAGGCACCCGCCCGCGCCTGCAACTCGTCCTCCTTCTCCAAGGTCTCGTCCAGGGAGTGGGACATGCCGTAGGCGAGGGACTCCTTCAGCGCGGCGTACGCGACGGTCGGCCCCGCGGCCAGCCCGCGAGCCATCTTCACCGCCTCCGCGGCCAGCTCCGCCGAGGGAACCACCCGATTCGCGATCCCCAGCTCGTACGCCTCCTGCGCGCCGATGCTGCGCGGAAAGAGCAGCAGGTCGGCGGCCCGGCCGGGGCCGACCACGCGCGGCAGCGTCCAGGAGATCCCGGAGTCCGCGGTCAGCGCGACTCCGGCGAACGACGTGTTGAAGGCGGCGGTGTCGGCGACGATCCGATAGTCCGCGGCGAGCGCGAAGCCGAAACCGGCCCCGGCCGCGACGCCGTTCACCGCGGCCACGACCGGCTTCGCGGCGCCGGTCAGGGCGCGCACGATCGGGTTGTAGTGCTCGCGGACGGTGCTCATCGTGTGCCCCGACCCCGACTCCTTCTCGGCGGCGAGCAGCCCGATGTGCTCCTTCAGGTCCTGGCCGACGCAGAACGCCCGGTCACCGGCGGCGGTGAGCAGGATCGCCCGTACGCCGTCGTCCGCCGCCGCCTGCTGCGCCGCGTCCCGGAAGGCGACCTTGGTCTCGATGTTCATCGCGTTCATGGCCTCGGGACGATTCAGCGTGATCGTCGCGAGTCCGTCGCTCACCTCGTAGAGCACGGTGTCGGCCATGGTGGGTCCCCTCCGGTGTCGCGGCTCCGTCGTACCCGTCGGTACGTCCTGCGTCCGAGGACAGCATGCAGGACAGCATGACGGAGATCACGGTCCGGGGTGCGGACGGGACATGTGACCTCGGTCAAAGAATTCCGAGCCGTGGAAGTCCATGCGGCGGCGCAGTATCGCAGTCACATCGCCGAATTGAGTGGTTTTGCTCAAGCGCGTTGCGCAAGCGATGCCGACTGATGTTGGTCATCGGGTCCTGAGATGCGGGATAATGGCTAGGAAGCAATGTGTTCGATGCCGGTGACGCGTGTCCTATGAGAGGACGTGCGTGCCCTCCAAGGGGCCGTCGGCGACGATGAGCTGGTTTCAGGAAGGGGAACGAGCATGGCGGCCATGAAGCCGCGGACGGGCGATGGCCCGCTCGAGGTGACCAAGGAGGGGCGGGGCATCGTCATGCGCGTTCCGCTCGAAGGCGGCGGTCGGCTCGTCGTCGAGCTGACCCCTGACGAGGCCGACGCGCTCGGCGACGCCCTCAAGAAGGTCGTCGGCTGACGCGGAACGCGACCATACCTTTTCAGCTGCCCCGGCATCGTATTCGGTGCCGGGGCAGCGGTGTATCAGGGGTGCGTCGTCGACGTATCCCCTGGTAAGGGCGCAGGTCAGGTGTGTAGTCAGGTGTGTACGGGAGAGTTGCCGGTCAGCGTTTGACCGCGCACAGCAGACCGTCGCCCACGGGCAGCAGCGAGGGCACCAGGTCCTGGCTCTCGCGCACCGCGCGCAGCAGTTCGCGCAGTCGGCCGACCTCCGCGGGCTGCGGTCCCGAGTCCACCGTGCGGCCGTCCGCGAAGACGCCCTCGAAGACGATGAGCCCGCCCGGGCGCAGTAGGCGCAACGATTCAGCGAGATAGTCCAGGCACTCGAGGCGGTCGCCGTCGCAGAAGACCAGGTCGTATCCGGAGTCCGCGAGGCGGGGCAGTACGTCCAGTGCGCGACCGGGGATGAAGCGCGCGCGGTTGCTGGCGAAGCCGGCCGCACGGAAGGCCTGGCGGGCGAACTGCTGGCGGTCCGGCTCCGAGTCCACGGTGGTCAGCACCCCGTCCGGCCGCATGCCGTGCAGCAGATGAATTCCGGAGACACCGGTCCCGGTACCGATCTCCGCGACCGCTTTCGCGTCCACGGTGGCGGCGAGCAACCGCAGCGCGGCGCCCGTGCCGGGCGACACCGGGCGCAGCCCTGCCTCGCGGGCCCGGTCGCGGGCCCAGCGCAGCGCCTCGTCCTCGGCGACAAAGGCGTCGGAGAACGCCCAGCTCGTCTGCCGGTTGCCGGTAATGACCCTCTCCTGTCCCCGTGGTTGCCTGGGCGTGACTGTATCCGTTGGTGCCGGGAACCCGCAGATGGGACCGGGCGTTTAGAGGGGTGGGGAATCAGAGCGGGGGGAAGCGGATGAATCAGGACGCACAGCGGGACACGGAGCAGGGCATGGAGCGGGGCGCCGGGCAAGTGCTGACGCTGCCATATGAGCGCGTATCAAATTCTCGTAAAACCGCTTATCCGGAGCTAACGGGCGAGGTGGCTATGGTAGGGGCTCCACTGGACACCACCAGAGCCGATAGGGGAGGTGCGGCTGCGCCTGTGGATCGAGGACGGGTGCTGCGGCGCCTGCTCAGATCGGCGGGTGAGCCGAAATCCGTGACCGACATCGCTGACAAGTTCCATGCTGCCCCCGCGCAGACCGCGACGTTTTCCACCGACGCGGAGTCGCAGGCGTGGACTCCGCCCACCTGGGAGGAGATCGTCAGCACGCACAGCGGCCGTGTCTACCGGCTCGCCTACCGCCTGACGGGTAACCAGCACGACGCCGAGGACCTCACGCAGGAAGTCTTCGTCCGCGTCTTCCGCTCCCTGTCCACCTACACGCCCGGCACCTTCGAGGGCTGGCTGCACCGCATCACCACGAATCTCTTCCTGGACATGGTGCGCCGCAAGCAGCGCATCCGCTTCGACGCCCTCGGTGACGACGCGGCCGAGCGCCTGCCCAGCCGTGAGCCGTCCCCCCAGCAGGTCTTCAACGACGCGCACTTCGACGCGGACGTCCAGCAGGCGCTGGACACCCTCGCGCCCGAGTTCCGCGCCGCCGTGGTCCTCTGCGACATCGAGGGACTCTCGTACGAGGAGATCGCCGCGACCCTGGGCGTCAAGCTCGGTACGGTCCGCAGCAGGATCCACCGTGGCCGATCGCAGCTGCGCAAGGCCCTCGCGCACCGGTCCCCCGAGGCCCGCGCCGAGCGCCGCGGGTTCTCGATGCCGCGTGTGCCCGCGCTGGGAGGAGGGGGCGCGACCGCGTGAGTGGATCACGGCCCAACTCCCCGGAGCGGCATGTCGCCGACCAGCACCTTGGGGACCGACTCTCCGCCCTCGTGGACGGAGAGCTCGGTCATGAGTCGCGTGAGCGCGTCTTGGCCCACCTCGCCACCTGCGCGAAGTGCAAGGCCGAGGCGGACGCCCAGCGCCGACTGAAGAACGTGTTCGCGGAAGTCGCCCCTCCGCCTCCTTCCGAGAGCTTCCTGGCCCGTCTCCAGGGACTTCCTGGGGGAGGTGACTTCGACGGCGGTGGTGGCTCACCGCTCGGCGGGGCCGGATTCGGCGGTGGACTCGCCCCGGGAACCGGCGTGAGCGGACTCTTCGGAGTGCGCGGCGAGCCCTTCGGTTACGTTCCCGCGGGGCCGCACGCCGACATGCTGCCCCCCTCCGCCGGGCGCGGCTTCCGCATCCATGACGTCAGCCGTCACGAGGCGGAGCGATCGGCCTCGCGCGGGCTGCGCTTCGCCTTCGCCGCCGCCGGCGCGGTGTCGCTGGCGGCGGTCGCACTCGGTGGAGTGGCGACCGGGGGATCGAGCGACACCGCGGACGCGCGCGGCGGCTCCGGCGGAACCAATGTGACACCGGCGCGTGCGCCGGGATCGGGCGCCGCGACGGCCCCCGAGTCACAGCGCCGGCGTGCCGTCGGGCCGCTGTTCGCCCAGGAGCAGCGCGCGCTCGGCGAGGCTCCCGTGGCGCCCACCGGGGTGTCCGCATCTCTGCTGCCCGGAGTCCCCGCTCCGATGTCCCAGAGGCAGGAAGTCATGCACACGCTGACGGCACCCGTGGTGGCCGGCGCCGCCGCGATGTCCCCGCTCATACGTCCGCTCACCGAGGCCCAGCCGGCCGCGCTGACCTCCTGGTCGACGGCGCCGGAGGTCATCACCCCGGGCCTGCTCGCCGCCCCCGCACCCGCCCCGTCCCCCTCTTCCGCCCCGCCCCCCTCCTCCCGTACGGCCCGCTGACCCGCCCTCTGCGCTGCGGCCCTGGAACCTGGTTGAATCCAGGGTGGGCCGCGTCCGCCGGAGGGATTTCCGGACGCGGGGTCGACAATCTGCGGTGACCGTCGGCTGGTTGTGCCGCGGGCCAGGTGTGGGGAGAGCATGGACGAGGGGAAGCCCACGAAGGCGAAGTGGTGGAGTCGGCCCCGACCGCAGGTCCCTCCTGGGGATGCCGGGGTGGGCGACTCCGGCGGGGGCGGTGACTTCGAGCTGGAGCCTCCCTTGACGAGCGCCGCCTCGGGTGGGTCCGGCACGGGCACTGGTGCTGACACCAACGGTCACGTGGACGGTGACGGTGACGGTGACTTCGAGCTGGAGCGGCCCGCTCCCGCTCACCACGGCGGTGCGCCGAGCGCCGCCGAGGACGCGGGGCCCGCCGACCGCGCTCCGGCCGACGGTCCGCGGCCCGTGCACGCCCCCGACTCCTCCAGCACGCCTCCGTACGGTGTGCCGGGCCCCTGGGCGCCCGCCCCGCCGGTCCAGCACCCGGCGGCCACACCGGCGCACGGCACGCCCGCCCCGGCGGCCCCCTCCGCGCCCGGCGTGCCCGTCCCGGCCGCAACCCCGGCCCGCGGCGCCTTCATGCCCCCAGGCCCGCCCACAGCCCCGTACACGGGCACCTCCCATCTCACCCCCGCCCCCACTCCTGCCCCCTGGCAGAACTACGACCCCTGGGCCGCCGCCTCCGGGCCTCTCCAGCAGAACGGCGCCGCCGTCGAGAGCACGACCCAGCGGCGCAAGCGGGCGAAGAAGGCGCTGGTCCTCGGGGCCGTGCTGCTCGCTCTCGGCTCCGGGGGCGTCGGCGGCGCCGTGGGGGCGTATCTGGAGGGCGGGACCACCGACGTCGAGCTGCCGCAGGCCGGCAAGGAGGCGCCAGGGCGGGCCGCGGACAGCGTGGCCGGGATAGCGGCCCGCGCGCTGCCCAGCGTCGTCACCCTGCATGTGCGCGGCGCCGACGAGGAGGGCACCGGCACCGGGTTCGTGCTCGACACCCGGGGGCACATCCTCACCAACAACCACGTGGTCGACCCGGCCGGCAGCGACGGCGGGATAACGGTCACGTTCAGCGGCGGCGAGAGTGCCAAGGCCACGATCGTCGGACAGGACAGCGGGTACGACCTCGCCGTGGTCAAGGTCTCCGGGGTCGGCGGGCTCGCCCCCATGCCGCTGGGCAACTCCGACAACGTCCAGGTGGGCGACCCCGTCGTCGCGATCGGCGCCCCGTTCGACCTTGCGAACACCGTCACCTCCGGCATCATCAGCGCCAAGGAGCGGCCCATCACGGCGGGCGGCGAGACGGGCGACGCGAGCGACATCTCGTACGTCGACGCCCTGCAGACCGACGCGCCCATCAACCCCGGCAACTCCGGGGGCCCGCTCCTCGACTCCCAGGCCCGCGTCATCGGCATCAACAGCGCCATCCGCTCCGCCGACAGCGGCACCGGCCTGCAGGGCGGTCAGGCCGGTTCCATCGGGCTCGGCTTCGCCATCCCGGTCAACCAGGCCAAGCGCGTGGCCGAGGAGCTGATCAACACCGGCAGGGCCACCCACCCTGTGATCGGTGTCATGCTCGACATGGACTACACGGGTGACGGCGCCCGGGTCGGCACGGAGGGCGCCGGCGACAGCGCGCCGGTCACCGCGGGCGGCCCCGGCGCCAAGGCGGGCATCAAGGCGGGCGACGTCATCACCGAGGTCGACGGCCGACGTGTGCACTCCGGCGAGGAGCTGATCGTGAAGACCCGTGCCCACCGACCCGGCGACCGGCTCGAGCTGACCCTGCGACGGGACGGCGCGGAAAAGAAGGTCACCCTGGTCCTCGGCTCCGCCGACGGCAACTGACATGAACTTCACAGGAGAGGCCTCGAACCCTGTCCTGAGCGGTAAACAACGCGGAAAACCCGCCGTGTACATGAACCAGGAAGCGGCGGGACAGTTCCGGACGGACGGGATCGACGGGTACCGTGGACCCGGCCCGGACCACGGAAGAACCGCCGAGGGCCCGAGGACCGAGGACATCGCAAGGAGCTTCAGGTGTTCAATGACATAGGACCGCTCGAGCTGGTGACGCTCGTTGTCCTTGCTGTGCTCGTCTTCGGCCCGGACAAGCTCCCGAAGGTGATCCAGGACGTCACGCGCACCATTCGCAAGATCCGCGAGTTCTCGGACAGCGCCAAGGCGGACATCCGTGACGAACTCGGCCCGGAGTTCAAGGACTTCGAGTTCGAGGACCTCAACCCCAAGACGTTCATCCGCAAGCAGTTGGACAATGACGAGCTGGGGCTCAAGGAGATCCGCAACGGCTTCAACCTGAAGAAGGAGATGGCCGAGGTCACGGACGCGGTCCAGGGCCGTGACTCCGAGTCGTCCGGCTCCGGCTCCGCTTCCGATGGCACGGGTTCGGCCGGCGGGTCCGTCGACATGAGCAAGAAGCCCGACATGACCAAGAAGCCCGACCCGGACGAGCGCCCGCCCTTCGACGCGGACGCCACCTGAGCCGTGGCGCGCCTGAAAACGCGCACGTCACCTGTGTTGCCGTACACGGCCTGAAAGCGACGCGTGCACGCCCCGCGAGCCGGGGCATTCCCTGCTGCTCGGAGCGGTGTGGCTATGCTGCCCAGTTGTTGTGCGGACCGCTGAGGACGCCCGAGGGGGGCGGGCCGCCCGGTCCGACGAGAGCGAGGAGGCGTCCGGCCAGATGGAGACGACAAGTCGGGTAGGCGCGCAGGCGTCGGCAGCGGAGGACGGACAACCGGTCCCCTCCGCACGGCGTGCGGTCGACGGTTACCTGCTGGCGCCCTTCCCGTGGTACGGCCTCGACGAGGCCTTCACGGGGCCGCGTTGGCTGATGCAGGTGGGCACCTCGGCGGACGACGCCGTCGAGCACGGTTCGATCGGGCACGGCGAAGAGCCCTCGGTGCGCGGTGAGTCGACGCAGGACAAGGAGCGCTTCGCGGTCGTGGTGACCGTCGCGGCCAGCCCCGACCGCCGCAGCGCGGACGGTATGGGTCTGCTGGAGGCCACCTCGGTGTCCTCCGCGGCCTGGCTCGCGGGGGTGGGGCTGCTGTCGTTCACCTGGCCGGGGCAGATGGACCACACCCTGCGGGACGACTGGCTGGACCAGCAGACCGAGACGGCGTGGGTCCTCGCGGACGACCTCGACGGGCCCGACTGGTCCTCGCTGTCCCTGCCCGTGGACGGCGTCCCCACGCCCTTCCACTACCGCGAGTCCGAGTTCGGCTGGGTTCTCGCGGGCTCCACCCAGGAGGGCGTCCACGTGGGTGCGTACGGCAGGGGCATGAGTGCGTACGGGTTGGGCTTCGCCATGATCAAGGACATCTCGGCGTACGCGTGACGCTCCGCCGGACGGGAGCAGGGGGACTGCGGACCGCTCGTGAGTGCGGGGCCGTCGTGGCCGGTCGCGCGCCCACGCGGCGGAGCCGGACATATGTCACGGCCCCGCGCCCCTTGCGGGGCGCGCCCCCGCGTCGTACGGGACCCCCTAGAACTTGTTTCTCGGGGTGATGCCCAGCGACATGCCCGACAGGCCTCGCTGGCGGCCGCCCAGCTTGCCGGCGATGGCGCGCAGGGCCGAGCCCGCGGGGGACTCGGGGTCGGTCAGGACGACCGGCTTGCCCTCGTCGCCGCCTTCGCGCAGACGGACGTCGATCGGGATGGAGCCGAGGACGGGGACCGTGGCCCCGGTCGTGCGGGTGAGGCCGTCCGCGACCGACTGACCGCCGCCGGTGCCGAAGACGTCGACCATCTCGCCGCAGTGCGGGCAGGGCAGGCCTGCCATGTTCTCGACCACGCCGACGATCTTCTGGTGGGTCTGGACGGCGATGGAGCCCGCGCGCTCGGCGACCTCGGCCGCCGCCTGCTGCGGGGTCGTGACCACGAGGATCTCCGCGTTCGGGACGAGCTGCGCGACCGAGATCGCGATATCGCCCGTGCCCGGCGGGAGGTCGAGCAGCAGCACGTCCAGATCGCCCCAGTACACGTCCGCCAGGAACTGCTGGAGAGCGCGGTGGAGCATCGGGCCGCGCCAGACGACGGGCGCGTTGCCCGGGGTGAACATGCCGATGGAGATGACCTTCACGCCGTTCGCCGACGGCGGCATGATCATGTTCTCGACCTGGGTGGGACGGCCGTCCGCGCCGAGCATCCGGGGCACCGAGTGGCCGTAGATGTCCGCGTCGACCACGCCGACCTTGAGACCGTCGGCCGCCATCGCCGCCGCCAGGTTCACCGTCACCGAGGACTTGCCGACACCGCCCTTGCCGGAGGCGACCGCGTACACGCGCGTCAGCGAGCCCGGCTTGGCGAAGGGGACCTCGCGCTCGGCCTGGCCGCCGCGCAGCGCGGTCGCCAGCTCGCGGCGCTGCTCGTCGCTCATCACGTCCAGGGTCACGTCGACGCGCGTGACGCCCTCGACCGCCGAGACCGCCTTCGTCACGTTCGTCGTGATGGTTTCGCGCATCGGGCAGCCGGAGACGGTCAGATACACGGTGACCGCGACCGCACCGTCCGCACCGATCTCCACCGATTTGACCATCCCCAGCTCGGTGATGGGTCGCTGGATCTCGGGGTCGTTCACCGTCGCCAGTGCTTCACGCACCGCGTCTTCCGTAGCCATAGACACGATGGTACGGCGCCCGGCGGGGGACCCGGAAAGCCCCGTCACCGGTCGTCTACGTCACGTCCGCGAGAGCGTTCTGTCGGGACTGTCGGGAATACGACCTGGCCGTCGGGACGGTGTTCCTCCAGCTCCTTGATCAGGTCCTGGAGTTCGGAGCGGATCCAGTCGCGGGTGGCGACCTCGCCGAGGCCCACGCGCAGGGCGGCGATCTCGCGGGTGAGGTACTCGGTGTCCGCGATCGACCGCTCGTTCTGCTTGCGGTCCTGTTCGAGGTTGACCCGGTCGCGGTCGGCCTGGCGGTTCTGCGCGAGCAGGATCAGCGGGGCGGCGTAGGAGGCCTGCAGCGACAGCATCAGGGTCAGGAAGATGAACGGGTAGTCATCGAAGCGCAAGGCGTAGGGCGCGCTGACGTTCCACACCACCCACAGGATGATGGCGACCGTCATCCAGACGAGGAACCGCCCGGTGCCGAGGAAGCGGGCGATGCGCTCCGACAGCCGCCCGAAGGCCTCCGGGTCCCACTCCGGCATCAGCCGACGGCGCGGCGACATCGGCTGGTCGAGCCGGGTGCGGGGCCGGGGGGCGGCGGTCGCCCCGGTGGCGGTCCGCTCGCGGGTCTCGCGGTCAGGCGCCATCGGCTCCCCCTTCCCCGGCTTCTCCTTCTTCTCCCTCTTCCGCTCTCGCCTTGTGTTCTTCGGCCTCGTCCAGATCGAACTCCGTCTCGCGCCAGTCCTCGGGCAGCATGTGGTCCAGTACGTCGTCCACGGTCACCGCGCCGAGCAGGGAGCCGCTCTCGTCGACGACGGGCGCCGCCACCATGTCGTACGTGGCGAAGAAGCCCGCGACGACGGGCAGCGCCGCGTCCGGGGCGAGGGGCTGCAGATCGCCGTCCAGGATCGAGCTGACCAGGGTGTACGGCGGGTCGCGCAGCAGCCGCTGGAAGTGCGCCGTGCCGAGGTACTTGCCGGTCGGCGTCTCGTCCGGCGGGCGGCACACGTACACCTGGGCGGCGAGTGCGGGGGACAGGTCGGCGTTGCGGACCCGGGCGAGCGCTTCGGCGATTGTGGCATCGGGCCGCAGCACGATGGGCTCGGTCGTCATCAGACCGCCGGCGGTCCGCTCCTCGTACGCCATCAGCCGCCGTACGTCCGCCGCCTCGTCGGGCCGCATCAGCGCCAGCAGCCGCTCCACGTCCTCCTCGGGCAGTTCGGCGAGCAGGTCGGCCGCGTCGTCCGGGTCCATCGCCTCCAGGACGTCGGCGGCGCGCTCCTCCTTGAGCTTGCCGAGGATCTCGATCTGGTCGTCCTCGGGGAGCTGTTCGAGGACGTCGGCGAGGCGGTCGTCGTCCAGTGCGGCCGCCACCTCCCCGCGCCGTTTCGGGGACAGGTGGTGCAGGACGTTGGCGAGGTCGGCCGGGCGCAACTGCTCGAAGGTGGCGAGCAGGCTCTCGGCGCCCTGTCCGTGCTCCTCCAGGGAGAATCCGGTGACCGCGGACCACTCGACGGTCAGCGTCTCGCCCTTGGCGCGCCGGAAGGCCCCGCTGCGGGCCTTGCGCACGAAGACCCGGTCGATCTCCCACTCCCGCCGAGCGGGGAGCTGCTGGATGGCCACATCGAGCACGGTCACCTCCTCGTCCGTCTCGACGAGCTGTACGCGCCGGTCGAGCAGTTCGCCGAACACGAGCCGCTCGGTGGGCCGCTGTTCGAAGCGGCGCACGTTCAGGACGCCGGTGGTGATGACCTGACCGGACTCGATGCCGATGACGCGGGTCATGGGCAGGAAGACGAGCCGCCGCGTGGACAGTTCGACGACCAGGCCCAGCAGCCGGGGTGGGCGCCGTCGGACGCGCAGCATCGCGACCAGGTCCCGCACCCGGCCCACTTGGTCGCCGTTCGGGTCGAAGACGGCGACTCCGGCGAGGTGCGAGACGAAGATCCGGGGGGCGCCTGCGACCATACCCGCGCCTCCTTCTGCCCGTATCTCTGCGTGCGCGCCTTTGGTTGCGATCTGTCCGCTCGGGTGGGCTTCAGGCTAGCCCGTCCCGGTCAAATACGCCCTGGTGAGCGGTCCGGACGGACTGGCTCCGCCGGGGGCGGGCGGCACCGGTACGCTGCCGTACGCCGTTGAGGACACCCGTATGAGAGGCAGCCCCACCTGTGTCTGCAATTCCCCAGGGCCGTACCCGCAGGGCCGTACTGGTGAGCGCGGTATGCGCACTGGTCGTCACCGGGACGGGGCTCACGGGGTGCAGTAGTGAGGATCCGGACGCGGGGACGAACGGGGTGGGCAAGCTGTCCGCCACCGAGATCCAGGCGAAGACGCGGAAGGCGGCCACGTCCGCGGAGACGGTACGGCTCGCCGGATCCGTGGTGTCGAACGAACGTACGTACAAGCTCGACATGCGTCTGAAGTCGGACGGCGGCACCGGGTCGGTCACCTCGGAGGGGGCGACCTTCAAACTCCTTCGCGTCGGCGAGCACCTCTTCCTCAAGGCCGACGCGGAGTTCTGGAACCACGAGGACGGCGAGGGCGGTGCCACGTCGGCGGACACCGCGGCCGCCGAAAAGCTCGAGGGCAAGTACGTCAAGGTCCCGAGCGGTGACCCCGCCTACAAGCGCTTCATCAGCTTCACCGACAAGGACGTCCTGCTCGACGGTCTCCTCACCCTGCACGGCACCCTCGCCACGGACGGCCGCAACGAGCTGTCCGGCGTCCGCACCATCCGCATCACCGGCGACGAGGGTGCGGGCGGCACCCTGGATGTCTCCCTGGAGGGAAACCCGTACCCCCTGCTCCTGGCCCGCGCGGGCGACGCAGGCACCCTGCGCCTCACCGACTGGGGCAAGGACTTCGCCCTCGAGGAACCTTCGAAGGACGAGACGGTGGACTACGGCCAGCAGCTGCCGACGTCGTAGGGGGCCCCACCCGCCGCACCGGGCGCAGACCCACGTACAACCAGTACGAGGGCCTGCGCCCGGCACGCCGAGAGCACGCACCTACGGCAGACATCAGCCGCTCCGCGGCGGGCGCGAGGCCCGCCCTCCGGGCGGACGGCGGGAATTTGACGACAGGACCTAGCCGCTACCGGCCGCGCTGCCGCCTCTTGAAGAGGAGGCGGGGGACGGACGCCGGGATCGGTTGCCGGGTCGTCGCCGGGGTCGGGACGGGTGCGGCGGCGAGGGAGCCGTCCGGCAGCGGCAGAGTGCCGGCCTGCGGCTCGAGGCGCAGGACCCGGCACTCGCGCGCCCAGCGGGCCGGCATCGCCTCGCCGTCGGGCGCGTTCAGGCGCTTGCCCTTGAGCTCGGCGACGGCCGCGTCCCAGGCGGGGGAACCGGGCGCGAGTTCCACCACCTTCGCGGTCCACGCGACGAGGCGCCCGCCCTTGTCCTTGCTGCGCACGGTGACCACCGCTGCGCCCCCGTCGACGAGACCGGGCAGCGGCTGCTCGCCGGGCCCGTCGCCGATCAGGCAGGCCGCGCCGTCGTGCCACACGTGCCACAGGGCGCGGGTGGGCGCGTCGGAGCCGGCGACCCCGTGCGCCTGCACGCCGCTGCCGCCCCGCACCCAGATCAGCCCGGACTTCTTCGTGGCTTCCTCGACGAGGGCCCGGTCGAGCAGCTGTTCCGTCATGGGCCCAGCCTATCCAGGGCCCTGTGAAGGCCTCAGAGCCAGCCGTTGCGCTTGAGCATCCGGTGGATCGAGAAACAGATGCCGACCGTCACGCCGAGCACCAGCGGGTAGCCGAACTTCCAGCGCAGCTCGGGCATGTAGTCGAAGTTCATGCCGTACACGCCACACACCATCGTCGGTACGGCGATGATCGCCGCCCAGGACGTGATCTTGCGCATGTCCTCGTTCTGGGCGACGGACGCCTGTGCGAGGTTGGCCTGGAGGATCGAGTTGAGCAGCTCGTCGAAGCCGAGGACCTGCTCCTGGACCCGGGCGAGGTGGTCGGCGACGTCCCGGAAGTACTTCTGGATGTCCGGGTCGATCAGCCGCATCGGCCGCTCGCTCAGCAACTGCATCGGGCGCAGCAGCGGCGAGACCGCCCGCTTGAACTCCAACACCTCGCGCTTGAGTTGGTAGATGCGGCCCGCGTCCGTGCCCCGGGGCGTGCCTTTGCGCCCCGGCGAGAACACCTCGGTCTCCACCTCGTCGATGTCGTCGTGCACGGCGTCCGCGACCGCGATGTACCCGTCGACGACGTGGTCGGCGATGGCGTGCAGCACGGCGGAGGGACCCTTGGCGAGCAGCTCGGGATCGTCCTGCAACCGGTGCCGCAGCCCGCGCAGTGAGCCGTGCCCGCCGTGCCGCACGGTGATGACGAAGTCCCGTCCGGTGAAGCACATGACCTCGCCGGCCTCGACCACCTCGCTGGTGGCGGTCAGTTCGTCGTGCTCGACGTAGTGGATGGTCTTGAAGACGGTGAAGAGGGAGTCGTCGTAGCGCTCCAGCTTGGGCCGCTGGTGGGCCTGGACGGCGTCCTCGACGGCCAGCGGGTGCAGTCCGAACGCGCCCGCGATACCGGCGAATTCGGCCTCGGTGGGCTCGTGCAGACCGATCCACACGAAGCCGCCGTCGCGGTGCACCAGGCTCTTCGCCTGGTGCGGGGTGAGCGGCCCGGAGGTCTGGACGCGGGCCCCGTCGCGGTAGATGGCGCAGTCGACCACGGCGGAGGGGGTACCGGGGGCGCGAGTGGCGTCGTACGAGCCACTCTCCTTGCGCAGCGAGGGGCGGGGGCGGACCGCGGCACGGAGGTCACGGATCATCGACATGGCAGGCTCCTTCTCGCAACGGAGGCGCCGACGACGGTTGAAACTACCCGGAATGGGGACGTCCTGACTGCGGATGTTTGGCACGTCCACAAAGCGGGGAGCACCGCACCGTCGCGGTGGCAGCTTCGCTACTGATTCAGATCAGACAGATCAGACGGATCAGGCGGAAACGAAGCGCTCTTCCGTGGTGCACCAGGGCAACGCTGACACTATGCACACGTTCGCAAAAAGCGGCAGCTAGGAGAAGTGCGGGACCAGCTACAGAATTCAGCGATCGGAAGAGCGGGTAGTACTGCACGGTCGACTTCGGTCCATTGCAGCCCCACCTCCTCCGGTCAGTCCCCCGTGAGGGACGATCCATCCCCCGTGGGGGAGTCTGTCTCCCCCTGTGGAGGAGCCAGTCAGTCTCAGTGCGTCGGAGCTCGAGAGCGACGCTTCTGCGTGCTGCCCCGACCAGCGGCCAAGACTATCAGCGCACTGATGCGTCAAGTCGCTGCTTTGCCCATTACTGACGAGTTCTATGCTCGGATCATGGCTGATGTTCTTCCCCTGGTCGAGGCCCGGTTGCGTTCTGCGCTGGGCGAACCCGACGCGCGGGCCGCGGTTACCTTCCTCGGCACCGACCGCATCGAAGTGTTGCGCTTCACAGAGGGTGACCTCGTCCGCTACGCCACGCTCGGCATGTCCGCCCAGCCGATGGCGGACCCCACGGCGGTCCTCGCCGACCCGGTGAAGGGGCCGCGCGCGGAGCTGGTCCTCTCGGTCCGCGTGGGCGGTGCCGAGACCGACAAGGTGCTCCGCCCGCTGGCCGTGCTCGCCGCTTCCCCGCAGGTCGAAGGGCTGATCGTGGCCCCCGGCGCCTCCCTGGACGTGGGCGAGCCGCTGTGGCCGGGGGCGCCGTTCAGCTCCGTGCTGGTCGCGGAGTCCGGCGGCCTGGTCGAGGACCTGGAACTGGACGCGCCCGCCGATCCCGTACGTTTCCTGCCCCTGCTCCCGATGACGCCCAACGAGGCTGCGTGGAAGCGCGTGCACGGCGCCGGCGCCCTCCAGGAGCGCTGGCTGAACAGCGGGACGGACCTGCGCGATCCACTGCGCAGGTCCGTCCCGCTGGACTGAGGCCGGATCATTTCCTGGCCGAAATCCGTCAGTTGGCGAAAACGGCCACGCTGTCCTCGGTGGAGTGCTGTGGCTGGAGCTCCTCCGCTTCGTGGGTGAGCGCGTTGCGTCGTACGAGGACGACCACGGCGCCGAGTACCGCGGTGACCGCCGCGACCACGAACGGGATGTGAATGTTGCTCCACTCCTCGATCTTCGGCGCGAAGAAGGGCGCCGCCGCGGCCGCGAACCACCGCACGAAGTTGTAGCCCGCGCTCGCCACCGGGCGCGGCGCGTCCGACACCCCGAGCGCCAGCTCCGTGTAGACCGTGTTGTTCACGCCGATGAAAGCGCCGGACAGGATCGTGCAGACGACGGCGGTGGTGTGGTCGCCGTATCCGAGCACGAGCACGTCGGCGGCGAGCAGCACGAGTGAGCCGCCCAGCACCTTCAGCGAACCGAACCGGGCCTGCAGGCGCGGCGCCACGAGCACCGAGAAGACGGCCAGCAGCACACCCCAGCAGAAGAAGACCGCGCCCGACTTGTACGGGGTCATGTTCAGCACGAACGGCGTGAAGGCCAGCACGGTGAAGAACGTGTAGTTGTAGAAGAACGACGAGACGGCCGCCGAGGCGAGACCACCGTGCCCGAGGGCCTTGATCGGGTCGAGCAGCGAGGTCTTCCGTGCGGGCTTCGGCTGCTCCTTCAGGAACACCGTGATGCACAGGAAGCCGACCGCCATCAGGAACGCGGTGCCGAAGAACGGGTAACGCCAGCTGGCGTTGCCGAGCAGGGCGCCGAGCAGCGGCCCGCACGCCATACCGAGGCCGAGCGCGGACTCGTACAGCAGGATGGCGGCGGCGCTCCCGCCGGCCGCGGCGCCGACGATCACGGCGAGAGCCGTGGACACGAACAGGGCGTTGCCCAGGCCCCAGCCCGCCCGGAATCCGACGAGTTCGCCGACCGAACCGGATGTGCCCGCGAGCCCGGCGAAGACCACGACGAGCGCGAGGCCGAGGAGCAGGGTCTTGCGGCCGCCGATGCGGCTGGAGACGAAGCCGGTCACCAGCATCGCGACGGCGGTGATCAGGAAGTACGAGGTGAAGAGCAGTGAGACCTGGCTGGCGGTGGCGTCCAGGCCCTGGGCGATGGAGGGCAGGATCGGGTCGACGAGCCCGATGCCCATGAAGGCGACGACGGAAGCCCCGGCGGTCGCCCAGACGGCCTTCGGCTGGCGCAGGATGCTGCCCGCACCGGCGTCGAATGTGTCCCCTTCGGTGGGGCCTCCCATGCTGTTGGCCATGCTCGCTCCTCGACTGTGTACCCAGGGGCACCGAGAGATCGTTGTCTTATACACACAATACGTTAGTTCGACTAATTAATGCAAGATGCATCTAATTTCTACGGGTGACCGGCACGCTCCGGACGGGTGATCGTCCTTGACGCGGCGAAAGACTGGGAGGAGCGTGGGGCCCTATGAGGGGCGAACCCAGTTGCCCGAAGTGTGGTGGCCGGGTCAGGGCTCCCGGTCTCTTTGCCGACTATTGGCAGTGCGATGTCCACGGGACCGTGCATCCGCTGCAGCCCGTGATCCCGCCCAGCGTCGAGGCCCTCGGTGTCGTGGTGCACCGTGCCCAGGTGCCGGTGTGGATGCCGTGGCCGCTGCCGGTCGGCTGGCTGTTCACCGGTGCGGCCTTCGCCGGCGACGACCGCAGCGGCGGGCGCGCGACCGCTGTGGCCTGCTCGGGTCCCGGGCCGCTCGGCGGCGTAGGGGAGCTGATCCTCGTCGCCGAGGAGCTCGGTGTCGGCCTCGGCGCGCGGTATGCGGGCATGGACGGACCCGACCCGGGGCCGTACATGAGCGTGGAGAAACCGCCGCAGGCGAAGGTCCTCGCGGCCGGCCGCCCGACCCCGCTGTGGCATGTGGCGGGCACCCCCGACGACCGCGCGGTCTTCGCGGGCGAGGCTCTCGGGCTGTGGCTGTGGGCGGTGGTGTGGCCCGAGCAGTCGGGGCTGCTGATGTACGACGAACTGGTGCTGACGGATCTACGGGACGCGGGGGCCGAGGTGGATCTGCTGCCTTGTGGGGCGCTGTCGCCGCGGATCTTGGAACCGTAGCGCTCCGCCGAGTCGCGTCTGTATGCCCGCGGCTCCGCGTTGCCGGTGGGCGCTCACAGGAGTCTCGTAGGGGGCGCTCACGGGATACGGGTGTGACATGGGGGCGCTGGATTCCCGTTATCCTTGAGCGTCACTTCCCGTACCGTCACGCCTGGAGTCCGCGTAGTGCGTATCGATCTGCACACCCACTCCGCCGCCTCCGACGGTACGGACACCCCTGCCGAGCTTGTGCGCAACGCTGCCGCCGCCGGTCTGGACGTCGTCGCGCTGACCGATCACGACACCACCCGCGGATACGCGGAGGCCGTCGCGGCGCTCCCCGAGGGGCTCACCCTCGTCACCGGCGCCGAGCTCTCCTGCCGCCTCGACGGCATCAGCATGCACATGCTGGCGTACCTCTTCGACCCCACGGAGCCCGAGCTGCTCGCCGAGCGCGAACTGGTGCGGGACGACCGGGTGCCACGCGCCAGGGCCATGGTGGCCAAGCTTCAGGAACTGGGCGTGCCGGTCACCTGGGAGCAGGTCGCGCGCATCGCGGGCGAGGGGTCCGTGGGGCGGCCGCACGTCGCCTCCGCCCTGGTCGAGCTGGGGGTCGTGGACAGCGTCTCCGACGCCTTCACCCCGGATTGGCTGGCCGACGGCGGCCGGGCGTACGTCCCCAAGCACGAGACCGACCCCTTCGAGGCGCTCCGGCTGGTCAAGGCTGCGGGCGGCGTGACCGTCTTCGCGCACCCGGCCGCCGTCAAGCGGGGCCGGACCGTGCCGGAGTCCGCGATCGCCGAGCTCGCCGCGGCGGGCCTCGACGGCATCGAGGTGGACCATATGGACCACGACCCGGCGACCCGGGCGCGGCTGCGCGCACTCGCGGCCGACCTGGGGCTGCTCGCCACGGGGTCCAGCGACTACCACGGCAGCCGCAAGACATGCGTGCTCGGGGAGTTCACGACCGATCCCGAGGTGTACGGGGAGATCACCCGGCGGGCCACCGGGGCCTTTCCGGTGCCGGGGACCGGCGGAGCCTGACCCTGACGGTTCCCCTCCCGACCTGACCTGACCTGACCTGACCTGATCTGTCGTCGGGGTGAGGTCTGTCCACGGGCGCTCGGCGTTTGCCGGTGCGCCCGCCTTTCCCGCGTTCCCGCTCCACTCTCTCGCAAGGCTTCACCCATGTTCGACGTCGCCGTCTTCGGCTCCCTCTTCCTCACCCTCTTCGTGATCATGGATCCCCCCGGGATCACCCCTATCTTCCTCGCGCTCACCTCGGGACGCCCCGCCAAGGTGCAGAAGCGGATGGCCTTCCAGGCCGTCTGTGTGGCCGGTGGAGTGATCGTCGTCTTCGGCCTGCTCGGGCACCAGATCCTCGACTACCTGCACGTGTCCGTGCCCGCGCTGATGATCGCGGGCGGGCTGCTGCTCCTGCTGATCGCCCTGGACCTGCTGACCGGCAAGACGGACGAGCCGAAGCAGACCAAGGACGTCAACGTCGCCCTCGTACCGCTCGGTATGCCGCTGCTCGCCGGCCCCGGCGCGATCGTCTCCGTGATCCTCGCGGTGCAGAAGGCCGACACCGTCGCCACACAGGTGTCCGTGTGGACCGCGATCCTCGCCATCCATGTCGTGCTGTGGCTGGTCATGCGCTACTCGCTGCTGATCATTCGTGTCATCAAGGACGGTGGTGTCGTGCTGGTGACCAGGCTCGCGGGCATGATGCTCTCGGCGATCGCGGTGCAGCAGATCATCAATGGGGTTACTCAGGTCATCGAGGCGAGCTGAGCTGGTCATCGAGGCGAGCCGAGCTGGTCATGGAGGCGAGCTGATTCGCCCCCTGCATACGCAAAGCCCCGTACGGCATCCGTGCCGTACGGGGCTTTGAAGTCTGCCAGGCGTCCGCGTGTTATGAGGCGGACGAGTCGGCCGGGCGGATCCAGAGTCGCTGCCCGATGGCGGCGGCCTGCTGAACGATCCGGTTGACGGAGGCGGCGTCCACAACGGTGCTGTCCACGGCCGTGCCGTCGACGTCGTCGAGTCGCATGATTTCGAAGCGCAAGGGCTTCTCCCTTCGTCTGGTCATCCTCCTGAGGAGAACTACTCGTGTGTGGAGCGCGAGGCGACTGTGTCCCCGCTTCCGTACGTATTCAACGGGGTGCGTGTTACAAACATTCCCTACGCTAAGGAAATTTTTCGAGAACCTAATTACCATCCGGTAAGAAGTGGGAGGGAGACTGAATGGGACCAGTTGTGTTCGCAGCGTGACCACCGGGACAATGGAGGTGATGAACGACGACCTCGCGGCGCTCGGCGCCCGCATCGACCGCACGAACGAGCTGCTCCAGCGCATGCTCGCCGAGGTGGCGAAGACGCCCTCGACCCATGCGATCTTCGTCGACGCCGGATACCTGTACGCGGCCGCGGGGCGGCTCGCCACCGGGACCGAGGACCGCCGCGCCTTCGACCTCGACGCCGAAGGCCTCATCGACGCGCTCATCGACAAGGCCCGCACGATCTTCGCCGACAGCAGGCTGCTGCGGGTGTACTGGTACGACGGCGCGCGCCGCCGCATCCACACGGCGGAACAGCAGTCGATCGCCGAGCTGCCGGACGTGAAGGTGCGGTTGGGCAACCTGAACGCCAACAACCAACAAAAGGGCGTCGATTCGCTGATCCGCAGCGACCTGGAGTCCCTCGCCCGGCACCGTGCCATCAGCGACGCCGCACTGCTCGGTGGCGACGAGGACCTGGTGTCGGCGGTCGAGGCGGCGCAGGGGTACGGCGCGCGGGTCCACCTCTGGGGCATCGAGGCGCCGGAGGGCCGCAACCAGGCCGAGCCGCTGCTGTGGGAGGTCGACAGTCAGCGCACACTCGACCTCGACTTCTTCAAGCCGTACGTGTCCCGGCGGTCCGCCGCCACCTACGACGCGACGGCGGCGATCCGGCCCACGCGCGAGGACGTACGGTTCGTGGGCGCCCAGATCGCCGCGAAGTGGCTGGCCGCCCGGGGTCGTGAGTCGCTGGTGGACCTGTTGCCCGGCCATCCGTATCTGCCCGGTTCGGTCGACCAGGACCTGCTGGTCGAGGCCGAGGGTCTGTTGCAGTACTCCCTGCGAGGGCAGGCGGATCTGCGCCGCGCGCTCAGGGACGGCTTCTGGGGGCACTTGCAGGCGCAGTACTAGGTACTGGTCGGCTGGGCGCCGTCCGTGCCGTCCCAGAACTTTGCCAGGGCCTGTGCCGTCCGCTCCGGCTGGTCCGTGTTCGGGGAGTGCTCGGCTCCTCGTACGACCGTGCGCATGGCCTTGAGGCGTACGGCCATGTCGTCCAGGAGCGGCACCGGCCAGGTGTCGTCGTGTGCGCCGGAGAGGACGTGCTTCGGCAGGCGTACGGCGGCCAGTTCGACGACGCGGTCGGGCTCGGTGCACAGCTGACGGCCCGTCGCGATCAGCTGGGCGGGTTTGGTGCCCAGCCAGCGGCGCCGCAGGTCTTCGCGCTCGTCGAGCCCCGAGTCCAAGCCGCCCGTTTCGGTGTCCTCCGGCGGTTCCATCGCCTGGATCGCCTCCCACACCTGGGCCATGCCCATCACGGTGAGCGCGTCCCGGAGCAGTTTGACGCGCTGTTGCTGCGGGACGGAGATCTGGGCGGGGCCCGAGGACATGAGGGTGAGTGAGGCGAAGGGGGTCGGGTCGAGGAGGACGGCGGCGCGGGCGATCTGGCCGCCCAGAGAGTGCCCGACCAGGTGTACGGGCGTGCCGACGGCCTGCGCCTGCGCGAGTACGTCGCGCGCCAACTCGTCCTGTGCGTAAGCCGCTTCGTCGTGCTCGGGCCCGTCGCTCTCGAACTGGCCGCGGCCGTCCACGGCGACGGTCCGGTACCCGCTCGCCGCCAAGGGCTGGTGCAGCGCGATGAAGTCTTCCTTGCTCCCGGTAAAACCCGGCAGCAGCAGTGCGGTGCCTTTTACGGCGACACCGGCCTCGATCACCGCGAACTCGCCGCGTCCTGTGTTCAGCCGGTGGGCGCGGGCTCCGGCCGGCGGGACGAAGCTGAAGGGACGACTCATGGGTCCGAGGCTATCGGGCGGGACCTTCAGGGTCCGGGTCGCCCTCGTGCTCCGGGCCGTCGTGATGAGCCAGGAGCCCGCGTGAGTGCTGTGCGAACGCGGTGACGGGCTTGCGGGGGATATAGCTGCGGGGGAGTGACGGGTCCGGCTCGGGGGCGTTCGGCGGGGGTGCGTCGGACGTGGGGGGTTCCCCGTCCTGCGGGCCCCTCCGCGTTTCTTGGCCCGGCTCCTCTTCCGGCGCCGCCACACTCGGCGCCGACGGCCGTTCCTGTCCGGCTTGCCGGTTCCACCACCGTTTCAGCCATGCCCGTCCTCGGCGTGGGCGGCGTGGCACCGCGGTCGTGGGCTCTTCCACCGGCGGCGGTGCGGGCGTCGGCATGGGCGTTTGCGGTCGCGACCGGGTTGCGTGCAGAGGCTCTGCGGGCGCTTGCGTGGTCTGCGCTCCGGGCGCCGTGGCGTCAGTCACCACGGGTGTCGGGGCGGGCTCGGCCGAGGGGTCCGCGGAGGGCTCGGAACCGATGATGTCGGACAGCTGGCGGATCACTTCGTCCGGCGTGGGCCGCAGCTCGGGGTCTGGTCGGAGCAGGGCGGTGAGAATCGGCAGAAGAGGACCCGCGGCTGCCGTGAATTCGGGTTCCTCGTACAACACGGCGTGCAGCGTGGCGAGTGTCGTGGTGCGGCGGAACGGGCTGTGGCCGCTGACCGCCGCGTACAAGGTCGCGCCCAATGACCACAGGTCGGACGCCGGCCCCGTGGCCCTGCCCGACACCCGTTCCGGAGCCATGTACTCGGGCGAGCCGATCAGCATGCCGGCCATGGTGACAGCGGACGTGTCCTGGATCGCCGCGATCCCGAAGTCGGTCAGGACGATCCGCTCGGGGTCCTTCCGCTCGAGGAGCACATTGCCCGGTTTGATGTCGCGATGGAGGACGCCCGCGGCGTGCACCGCGCGAAGCGCCGCCGCGAGTGCCCGGCCGATACGGGCCGTCCGCCAGGGGTTCAGCGGGCCACTGTGCACCAGTACCTGTTCCAGGGACCGGCCTATGACCAGTTCCATGACGATCCACAGCCGGTCGTCCTGATGCACTACGTCGTAGACCCTTACGACGTGGGGGTGGTCGATGCGGGCGGTGGCGCGGGCCTCCCTGAGCGTGCGTTCGAGCAGGACGGGCCGGTCTTCCGATTCGACACTGTCGAGGCGCATCTCCTTGATCGCCACGTCGCGGCTGAGCATCTCGTCGACCGCGCGCCAGACGCGCCCCATACCGCCTTGTCCGATCAGGCCCGTGAGTCGGTAGCGGCCGACGAGCAGACGAGGCTCACCCTGACCGGTCTCCGTCCATGCGCTCATGTCTGCGACCTCCCCTGCCAGTAAGCGAGGCTGTGGCGAATGGTTTGGGTGTGGGTATGACCACGGCCCAGCACTCGGAGCGTCTCGGGCAGCAGCTCGGAGAGCGTGGCGGCCGCGCCGGACAGGTCGCCCGACACCCCCTGCCAGGCAGCCAGGTTGTGGCGGACGATCAAGGCGTACATGTGGGTTCGTCCCAGCAGGCGCAGGGCGTCCGGCAGCAACTCGCCGAAACCGGTCACGGCACCGGACACATCACCCGAGACCCCGCGCCACTGGGCCAGATCGCTCCGGGTGGCGAGCGTGTCGAGATGGCCCGCGCCCAGCACGCGCTCCCGGTGCGGCAGCAGTTCGGTCAGAGCGGTCACGGCGCCCTGCGCGTCCCCGGCCTCGCCGCGCCACGTGGCCAGAGCGTGCCGCACGGCCAGGGTGTCGGGATGGTCCACGCCGAGCACCCGCAGGGCGTCGGGCAGCAGCCCGGCGAAATCGGAGACAGCGCCCTGCGCGTCGCCCGCCGCGCCGCGCCAGTGCGCGAGGTTGTGGCGGGTTGCGAGGGTATCGGGGTGGTTCGCGGTCAGGACGCGTTCCCGGTGGGGCAGTAGTTCGGTCAGGGCGGTCACGGCGCCCTGTGCGTCCCCGTCCTCGCCCCACCACGCGGCCAGGTTGTGGCGCGCGGTCAGGGTGTCAGGGTGATCGGGACCCAGCAGGTCTTGCTGGGCGGTGGCGAGCTCCCTGTAGAGGCGGACGGCGTCGGTCGCCCGGAACGCGTCGGCCGCCGCGGAGGCTTCGATCCACATCTCCTTCAGATCGTCCACACCGAGGGCGGCGGCCATGCGCGGCTCGGTGGCGCCTTGAACGGCGTTGTCCGATCCGCTGTCCTGTGCGCCGGGGTCCTGAGTGGGGTCGTTCTGTGCGCGGCGGTCCTGAGCGGGGTTGTTCTGTGCGTCGCGGTCCTGAGCGGGGTTGTCCTGTGCGCCGCCGTCCTGAGCAGGGTTGTTCTGTGCGTCGCGGTCCTGAGCAGGGTTGTCCTGGCTGTCCGCGCCCTCGGCGAGGTTGTCCGGGACAATGCCGGACAACCCGAGCTGGGTCAGATGCTGGGTCAGATGCCGCACGCGGACCTGCTCGCGGACGGCGAACTCCTCGGCCGCCATCTGTTTCTCCATGGCGGTACGTGCCTCGGCCTCGGCCTGGTCCCGCGCCACTTCGGCCCGGTCCAGGAGCTCACGCACCTTGCTCAACTCACGGGTGTGCCGTTCCTCGCGCTTCAGGCGCTTGCGCTCATTCTTGAGCGCCGCCACTTCCTGTTCCAACTCCATGCGACGACGCATCAGTTGGAGGTACGCGGGTTCTGGAGCCGAGGTTGCGGCTGCGGTCGGCGCTGTGGCCGGAGCGGGGGCAGAGGGACCGGTATCCCGCAGCGAACGCCGGGCATCGACCAGCAGCTTCAACGCCTTCCTCTTGTCGCGCTCTTGCGCTGCCTGCTCCGTGACACAGGCTTTCGCGAGGGCGACGACGAATTCCTCGTCCGGGACCTTGCCCGCGAGGAACTCCGAGATCCGGGTGCGGGAGCAATAGACGTCGTTCTCGAGCTCACGGTAGGTCTTGCCGCTCCGGTCCACGAGCTCGCGCAGGAAGACGGCCAGCAGTCTGGCCTCCTCCGTGGCGGCACGTACCGGTCCCCGGGGACGCCCGCCCTTCCACTGCGGCACAACACCGCCCCCTTTTTTTCGTTCCCCCACCGCACCGAGTGCGCCCACTGTCCCGGACAACTGTGGACCATCCGGACCTACTCCCGGACAAGGGCGGCCAACTGCGCTGCGCGTCACGGTTGTTACTGCAAGCCCCAGTCTCCGGTGGGACCACGTAAGGAGTCCATGATGTCTGTTCAGTCCCCAGGTGCCGAGCCCGTCAAGCCTTCCGGGCCCGGGTGGCCGTATCTCGTCCTGACCGTCCTGCTCACCGCGATCGGCAACGATTGGGCACCCGGCGAAGTGCGGTCGCTCGGATACGTTCTCCTGGCGCTCGTCGCCGTCGCCTACGCGGCCACGCGTGACTAGGGCCTGTCCGGCGGATCATGCCGCAGACGCGGGGTCTGGCACGCCCATCTGCGGCGTTGTCGTCGGTTGCCGACGCTCCGCGTCGACGCCCT
>NZ_JBEZLR010000012.1:1739-135515 GCF_040652275.1 Streptomyces sp. NPDC048275 | reverse complement strand
CGAGCGGGGCTTGGTGCGTCCAGCTGCAAGGCGGAGGAGGGCGTCGACGCGATGGGGGTCCCCCCGCTCGAGCGAAGCCGAGAGTGGGGGAGTCGACAACCGACGACAACGCCGCAGATGGGCGCACCAAGCCCCGCGTCTCCGGCGTGATCCGCCGGACAGGCCCTAAGCCACGAACATGCGCGGCGCCTCACTCCCCCCGCTTCCCCCCGTCTCCACCAGCCGCGCCGCCGCGGCCAACCTCACCGCCGCCTCCTCAGCCACCGCACCCCCGACGGTGAACGGCAGCCGCACATACCCCTCGAAAGCCCCGTCCACCCCGAACCGCGGCCCGGAGGGGACCCGCACCCCCACCCGCTCCCCCGCCTCGGCGAGCCGCGACCCCGACAACCCTCCGGTCCGCACCCACAACGTCAACCCGCCCCGCGGAACCGAGAACTCCCAGTCGGGCAGCTCCCGGCGTACGGCGGCGACAAGCGCGTCCCGGTTGCTCCGGGCCTGCTCACGCCGGATCTCGACAGCTCGCTCCCAACCCCCGGTGCTGAAGAGCCAGTTGACGGCGAGCTGTTCCAGCACCGGCGTGCCCAGGTCCGCGTACGCACGCGCGGAGACAAGGCTGCGAATCACTTCAGGGGCCGCCCGCACCCACCCGATCCGCATCCCCGCCCAGAACGCCTTGCTCGCGGACCCGACGGTGATGACGGTGGAGCCGGCGGGGTCGAAGCCGCAGACGGGACGTGGCATCTCCACCCCTTCGTCCAGGTGCAGCTCGCTCATCGTCTCGTCGACGACCAGCACGGTCCCGGCGGAGCGGGCCGCGTCCACGAGGCGACGGCGCTGGTCCTCGTCGGCGAGGGCGCCGGTCGGGTTGTGGAAGTCGGCGACGACGTAGGCAAGCCGGGGCGCCGAGTCCCGCAGCACCTGCCGCCAGCGGTCCATGTCCCAACCGGCGAGCCCCTCGGCCATGGCGACGGGCACCAGCCGGGCGCCGGCCTCCCGCATCAGCTGAAGGATGTTGGCGTACGAGGGCGACTCGACCGCGATGCGCTCACCGCGCCCGGCGAAGAGATGGCAGATGGCGTCCATCGCGCCCATCGCGCCGGTCGTCACCATGATCTGCTCGGGCATGGTCGCAATGCCGCGCGCGGTGTACCCCTCCGCGATCATCTCGCGCAGCGCGGGCAGCCCCGCCGGGTAGTCGCCGTGCGTGTGCGCGTACGGCGGCAGCTCCTCCAGGGCTCCCTGCACGGCACGGGTGAGCCACGGCTCGGGCGCAGGAAGCGCCGCGCAGCCGAGGTCGATCACGGAGCCCAGGGCCTCGGGCGGCAGCGGTTCCAGGCCGCGCGCGGGCAGCGGGTTCCCGGCCGGCACGGCGGTCCAACTGCCCGCTCCCCGGCGGGACTCCAGGAAGCCTTCGCCGCGCAGTGCCTCGTAGGCCGCGGCGACCGTCGTACGGCTGACGGACAGGGACAGGGCGAGCTCCCGCTCGGCGGGCAGCCGCGCGGCGACCGGAACCCGGCCTTCCAGCACGAGCAACCGGATGCCGTCGGCGAGCGCTCGATAGGCGGGCGGACGGCGCGTGCCGGGCCCCGCCGGGCGTTCCTGCTGGGAGTTGAGCAGCCGAGCGAGCTGCGCGGCACCCACTGCCGAAGTCCACTGCGCCATGATTTCCAGTCCACCTATCCCAGATTGGCCTTGGATGGCATCTTCCACCAAGCCACAGAATGTCACGCGTCAGGCCACTACCACCACAGGAGGGCATCTCTTGTCCATAGGATCCGAGTCCACACGATCCGAGTCCACACGCACAAAGTCCGCGCGGCTCCCCCGTCGGCTCGTCCAGCTGTACGTCGGCCTGGCGCTGTACGGCGCGAGTTCGGCCCTGCTCGTGGAGTCGGGCCTCGGTCTGGAGCCCTGGAACGTGCTGCACCAGGGACTCGCCCAGCTGACCGGCCTGACGATCGGCGTGGTGTCGATCATCGTGGGCGCGGCGGTGCTGCTCCTGTGGATCCCGCTGCGCCAGCGCCCGGGCCTCGGCACGGTCTCGAACGTCTTCGTGGTCGGCATCGCCATGGACGGCACGCTCGCCCTGGTGCCGGGTGCGCACTCCCTGGCCGTACGGATTCCGCTGCTCCTGGCGGGCATCCTGCTGAATGGTGCGGCGACGGGCCTCTACATATCGGCCAGCTTCGGTCCGGGTCCGCGCGACGGCCTGATGACGGGCCTGCACCGGCGTACGGGCCGCTCGATCCGGCTGGTGCGCACCGTCCTCGAACTGGCGGTCGTCGCGACCGGCTTCGCGCTCGGCGGCACGGTCGGCATCGGCACGGTGCTGTACGCAATCGCGATCGGCCCTCTCGCCCAGCTCTTCCTGCGTGTTTTCGCCGTTCGCCCGGCACCGGGGGGCAGCACGGTCGTTGCCGTCGGTCAACCCGAGCGCGCGATACTGCCTGGGTGAGCATGCGCATACGCCATCCGTACCTCGACCACCCCGGACCGATCGCATTCGCCCACCGGGGCGGGGCCGCGGACGGTCTGGAGAACACCGTCGCCCAGTTCCGGCACGCGGTGGAGGCGGGCTACCGCTACATCGAGACGGATGTGCACGCGACGGCGGACGGCAAGCTCGTCGCCTTCCACGACGCGACCCTCGACCGGGTGACGGACGGCGCGGGCCGGATCGCGGACCTTCCCTGGGCGGACGTGCGCCACGCGCGCGTGGCGGGCAAGGAACCGGTGCCCCTCTTCGAGGAGCTCCTGGAGACCTTCCCCGACGTGCGCTGGAACGTCGACGTCAAGGCCGAACCCGCCCTCCATCCCCTGCTCAACCTGATCGGCCGCACCGACGCCTGGGACCGCGTCTGCGTCGGCTCCTTCTCCGAGGCGCGGGTCTTCCGGGCCCAGCGCCTGGCCGGACCGCGCCTGGCCACCTCGTACGGCACCAAGGCCGTCCTGGGGCTTCGGCTGCGCTCGTACGGCATACCGGCGGCGCTGCGCGACTCGGCGATCGCCGCCCAGGTACCCGAGTCCCAGTCGGGCGTGCCGGTGGTCGACCGGCGCTTTCTGCGCGCAGCCCACGCGCGCGGGCTGCAGGTGCACGTGTGGACGGTGAACGAGGCGGATCGCATGCACCGTCTCCTGGACCTGGGAGTCGATGGCATCATGACCGATCACATCGACACGCTGCGCAGGGTCCTGGAGGACCGGGGCACCTGGGTCTGAGCCCTCTCGCGCGGCCCTTTCACGCGGAAGCGAGGGGCACGGGTGGGCACCGACACCGTGCGGGCACAGGCGGCCCAGAAGGCCGCCGAGCGGCGGCGCGAGCAGCGAGGCTGGTACTTCTACGACTGGGCGTGCTCCGTCTACTCGACGAGCGTGCTCACCGTGTTCCTGGGCCCCTATCTGACGTCGGTCGCCAAGCACGCGGCGGACGCGGACGGCTTTGTGCACCCTCTGGGCATCCCGATCCGGGCCGGCTCCTTCTTCGCGTACTCGGTCTCGGCATCCGTCATCCTGTCGATCTTCGTGATGCCGATCGCGGGCGCGGCCGCCGACCGCACCGGCCGCAGGAAGCCGCTCCTCGCGGCCTCCGCCTATCTGGGCGCCGCGGCCACCACGGGCATGTTCTTCCTGGCCGGCGACCGCTATCTGCTCGGCGGCCTGCTGCTGATCGTCGCCAACGCCTCGGTGGCCGTGTCGATGGTCCTCTACAACTCCTATCTGCCGCAGATAGCCCCGCCCGAGGAGCGCGACGCGGTCTCGTCCCGCGGCTGGGCCTTCGGTTACGCGGCGGGCTCACTGGTCCTGGTCGTGAACCTGATCCTGTTCACGGCCCACGACTCCTTCGGCATCTCCGAGTCGACGGCCGTCCGCATCTGTCTGGCCTCCGCGGGCGTCTGGTGGGGCGCCTTCACCCTCGTACCGCTCAAGCGGCTGCGCGATCGCCGTGCCACACCGTCCCAGAAGGCCTCCGTGCCGGGCTGGCGACAGCTGGCGGCCACCGTGCGCGACATGCGCGGCAAACCGCTCACCCTCGCCTTCCTGCTCGCCTATCTCGTCTACAACGACGGCATCCAGACGGTCATCTCGCAGGCTTCGCTGTACGGGTCGGAGGAGCTGGGGCTCAGCCAGTCGACCCTGATCGTCGCCGTGCTGCTGGTCCAGCTGCTCGCGGTCGTGGGCGCCCTGGGCATGGGACGGCTGGCACGCACCTACGGGGCGAAGCGCACAATTCTCGGCTCCCTCGTGGCCTGGACCGTGACGCTCGGCGCCGGGTACTTCCTGCCCGCGGGCGCGCCCTTCTGGTTCTTCGTCCTGGCCGCCGGTATCGGCCTCGTCCTGGGTGGCAGCCAGGCGCTGTCGCGCTCGCTGTTCTCGCATCTGGTGCCGAGCGGGAAGGAGGCCGAGTACTTCTCCGCGTACGAGATGAGCGACCGGGGCATGAGCTGGCTGGGCCCGCTTCTGTTCGGGCTGACCTACCAGCTGACGGGAAGTTATCGGGACGCGATCCTCTCCCTGGTGGCCTTCTTCGTCCTCGGCTTTGTGCTGCTCGCACGGGTTCCGGTGCGCCAGGCGGTGCGGGACGCGGGCAATCCCGTACCGGACAGGATTTAGCGCCCGAGGCCAAAGGCCGGTAGTGTACGCGTTTGGCCTGCCAGGCGTACCGTTACTGCGCGTCAAAGAAGCCGAAACGCTGGGTGACATCTGCTGTCAGATGTGACAAACCGGGCGCAGGTGGGTACAACAAGGGGCGGCTACGACGGCGAGCATGACCCGGAACGGGAATCTTTACCGCCGACCGGACGTTGACCGGATGACGACGACAGCGACACCTGTCCTGTGGGCGACAAGCCCGGGAGGCACGATTCATGAGTGAGCGAGCTCTTCGCGGCACGCGCCTCGTGGTGACCAGCTACGAGACGGACCGCGGCATCGACCTGGCCCCGCGCCAGGCCGTGGAGTACGCATGCGAGAAGGGACATCGCTTTGAGATGCCCTTCTCGGTCGAGGCGGAGATCCCGCCGGAGTGGGAGTGCAAGGTCTGCGGGGCGCAGGCACTCCTGGTGGACGGCGACGGCCCTGAGGAAAAGAAGGCCAAGCCCGCGCGTACGCATTGGGACATGCTGATGGAGCGGCGCACCCGAGAGGAACTCGAAGAGGTCCTCGAGGAGCGCCTGGCCGTTCTGCGCTCCGGCGCGATGAACATCGCGGTGCATCCGCGGGACAGCCGCAAGTCCGCGTAACCCCTCCGGGGGTTGGGTGGCATACCACGCACGGAGCCGCAGGCGCCGTACCTTCTGGGTACGGCGCCTGCGGCTTTGTGCGTCGTGCGCGGCCGTGCGCAACCGCGCGGCGGTGGTACGTGCGGGTGCGGGATGGTGCGGGGCCGGTCCCCTGGGGGCGGCAGCCCCAGACCCCGCTTCGCCCTGGCGGGCTCGTCCTCCAGCGCCGTACGGGCTGAATGTCCGAGCCCGCCCCCAGCGATCAGTGGTTCAGCGGTGGGTGCGGGCCCGGCTTCGTGTTCGGGGCCTGCGGGCCCTCGTTCCTGATGACCTCGCCCTGCACCACCTTGCCGTCGGGGCGGTGGATGCGGGTCTGCTGGAAGACGTCGCCGACGGTGCCGGGGGCGGCCTCGCGGATCTTGCGTTCGAAGGTGCGCTCGGCGTAGCGGCTCAGGGCCTTCTGGAGCGGCGGGACCAGCAGGAGCAGGCCCAGGGCGTCCGAGATGAGCCCGGGGAGCATCAGAAGGAGGCCGCCGAGCATCATCAGCCCGTTGCCATTGCCACGCCCGCTCGTCGGGGTCACGCCGTTCTGCTGCTGTTGCAGCGTCTCGCTGAGGTTGCGGAAGGCCCGGCGGCCGGCCCGCTTGATGACCACGGCGCCCAGCACGAACCCGGCGACGATCAGAAGAAACACGGCGCCGCCGCCCGCCGCACCAGCGACCACGGTCAAGAGCCAGATCTCCAGCACCAGCCAGGCGGCGATGCCGAGCGGCAGGAAGGTGCGCAGCCGGGAACGCCGCGGCCGGGCGGGGTACGTGGGAGTCGGTGCGCCAGTCGTCATGCACCCAGTGTGCCTGGGCACGCCTCAGTACGGGATAAGCGGATGATCAACAGCAGCTGTGGACCGAAGCCCCTGCGTCGGGTGGAACGAAAACCCCGGGTCAGGAGGGATTCCGCCCGCCGATCCGGCCCACCCGCTCCGCCACACCCCATGTGGTGACCCGCCACAGGGCCTCCACGAGGATGTCGCGGCTCATCTTGGAGTCGCCGAGTTCCCGCTCGACGAACGTGATGGGGACTTCGACCACGTGATAGCCCGCCTTGACCGCGCGCCGGGCCAGGTCCACCTGGAAGCAGTATCCCTGGGAGGCGACCTCGCCGAGGCCGAGCCCCTCCAGGGTCTCTCGGCGGAAGGCGCGGTAGCCACCCGTGACGTCCCGGATCGGTACGTCGAGCAGGAGACGCGAGTAGAGGCTGCCGCCGCGGGAGATGAACTCGCGGGACTTGGGCCAGTTCACGACGCGCCCGCCCGGCACCCAGCGCGAACCCAGCACGAGGTCGGCGCCCTTGAGGGCGGTCAGCAGCCGGGGCAGCTCCTCAGGCTGGTGCGAGCCGTCGGCGTCCATCTCTACGAGGACGCCGTAGCCGTGCTCCAGGCCCCAGCGGAAGCCCGCGAGATACGCGGCGCCCAGGCCTTCCTTGCCCTTGCGGTGCAGCACCTGGACATGGTCGTCCTCGACCGCCAGTTCGTCGGCGAGCTTGCCCGTGCCGTCGGGGCTGTTGTCGTCCGCCACAAGAACGTGCGCATCGGGCACCGAGGCACGTACCCGGCGGACGATCTTCTTGATGTTCTCCGCCTCGTTATAGGTCGGGATGATCACCAAGGCCGTGCCGAGCGGGCCGAACCGCCTCCCCTGGGCTCCTGCCGCGAGGGTCCCGTCGCCGTCGTTCACTACTGCCCCTTCATGTCCGTACGCAGGGGTCCACCATAGTGGCCGCAGCCTGCGCTGACGCGTCGGCGCAGGAGTAAGGGGGTGTCGAATGGCCAACAGCCGGGTAGGAGCGCGCTTCCCGCGCCGAAGCACCGCACTGCGGATCGGGGCCCGGCGCCCTTCGGGCCGACCAGGGACCCGCTGGCTGCGGGTCGACCGAAAGCCGTTGTCTACTGGACGTCCGGGCCCCACCCGGGTCACACCCTGCCGACAGGCACGAACGTTCCCTCGCCGTGGCGCGAACGCTGAGCCTGGCTCCCAGTGGTGGTGCGCCGGTGCGGCACACCACCCCTGACCCAGCGGCACTCCGGCGACTGCCTGGAAGTTCTCCGGTCGGACGTCCGTGGTGGACCCGGCCGAACCTACCGGCCACCCGCGGCCAACTGTCAACAGTGGTCCGACCTGCGGCTTTCTCGCCTCTCAGCTGGTCAGCCCCGGGGATACGCAGGTCGCGCGACGCGGCGGCGGCGGTCGATGACCACCGCACCATCCCAGGAGATCACTCGCCCGGCCGTACGAAAACCGTCCGGCCGCCGACGACGGTGCGCAGGCACACGGGCAGGTCGCCACCGGGGCTCAGGTCCGGCAGCCCGGGGGTGCCGGAGCGGGGGTCGGTGGACCAGCGGGCGACCCGGTCGTCCGGCGCCTGCACGACGAGCTCGGCGGTGCGCCACAGGGCGTAGTCGGCGGGCGCCCCCGGCACCAGGACACCCGCGTCGTCCCGTCCGATCGCCCGCCAGCCGCCACGCGTATGCGCCGTGAACGCGGCGCGCACGGACACCCGGTGCTCCGGCGTGCGATGGAAGGCGGCGGCGCGGACGGTGCCCCACGGGTCGAGGGGCGTGACGGGGCTGTCGGAGCCCAGGGCGAGCGGGACACCGGCCCGCAGCAGGCCCGCGAAGGGGTTGAGGGCGCGGGCCCGTTCGGCGCCCAGGCGCTGGGCGTACATGCCGTCCTCGCCGCCCCACAGCACGTCGAAGGCGGGCTGCACGGAGGCGGTGAGGCCGAGCTCGGCGAAGGCGGCGATGGTCTCGGGGGTGAGCATCTCGGCGTGCTCGACGCGGTGCCGGGCGGCGCGGACGCGGGCCAGGCCGACCTTCTCTGCGGCGGCGCGCACCCCCTCGACCACGGTGGTCACCGCGGCGTCCCCGATGGCGTGGAAGCCCCCTTGGAGGCCCGCCTCGGTGCATGCCACCACATGCGCGGCGACATCGGCCGCGTCCAGGTAGGCGGTGCCGGTGTGGTCGGCGTCGGCGTACGGCTGGTGCAGGCAGGCGGTGTACGAGCCGAGGGAGCCGTCGACGAAGAGGTCGCCCGCGGCGCCGACCGCGCCCAGCGCCCGGGCCTTCTCGACGCCCGCCTCGGCCCGCTCGGCCCAGTAGCCCACGACCCGGGGGCCCGGCTCCTCGGCGGCGAGCCGCAGCAGTCCGGTGAAGTCGTCCTCGGAGGAGATGTCCGGACCCGCGCACTCGTGCACGGATCCGATGCCGAGCGAGGCGGCGTGGGCGAGCGCGGCACGCTGGGCCTCGGTGCGCTGCTCCCCGGACACGGCACCGAGGGCGGCGGCGCGGACGGCGTGGTGGGCGTCGCGGGTCAGCGGGGCGTCGGGCGCGTACCCGGTTCGTGCCGTGACCCCCGGCACCAGGTCCAGGAGCGCGGTGGTGACCGCGGCGGAGTGCACGTCGATGCGGGAGAGGTACAGCGGGCGTCCGCCGGTCGCCGCGTCGAGTTCGGCGCGGGTCGGGGGGCGTCCGCCGGGCCAGCGGGCCGCGTCCCAGCCGTGCCCGAGCAGCACCCTGTCGGTGGGACGGGCGGCGGCGAAGTCGCGTACGAGAGCGAGGGCCGCCTCCAGGGAGGGCGCGTCGGAGAGGTCGAGGCCGGTGAGGGCGAGCCCGGTAGAGGTGGTGTGCACGTGGGCGTCGGTGAACGCTGGGGTGACCAGCGCTCCTTCGAGGTCCACGACCTCGGAGACCCCGTCCGCGAAGGCGTCTGCCGCGCCTTCCGATCCGACCCAGGCGATCTGCCCGCGTTCGACGACCATCGCGGTGGCGAAGGGATCGGCGGGACTGTGGACTTCTCCACCGCGCAGCAGCACGGTGTCCGACGAGGCGGTGCTCTCACTCATGGGGAACAGTCTCGCGCCTGCCGACGACCGGTCGATGCCCGGGGCGGTCAGATCCGGGGCGGCCGGGCCTCGTACGGCGTGGACAGCACCACGGTGGTCCGCGTCGACACGCCCGCGAGGGTGCGGAGGCGGGCGAGCAGCTCCTCCAGTTCGTGCGGGGTCGAGACCCGCACCTTGAGGATGTAGTTCTCGTCGCCCGCGACGCTGTGGCAGGCCTCGAGCTCGGGCACGCCCGCGAGGCGTTCCGCGATGTCGTCGGGGGCGCTGGGGTCGAACGGTTTCACCGAGATGAAGGCGGTCAGGGGCAGCCCGACGGCTTCCGGGTCCACGACCGCGGCATAGCCGCGGATGACCCCGCGCTGCTCCAGCCGGCGCACCCGCTGATGCACGGCGGACGTGGACAGGCCCGTGGCCTTGCCCAGGTCGGTGTAACTCATCCGCCCGTCTGCGACGAGCAGCTGCACAATTTGTCGGTCCAGCTCCTCCATGACGCAAGAACCTACAGGGCCCTTGAACCCACCGGATACCTCAGCGGCGCAGGTCATACCCGGTTCGTGATGTGGCCTGGAGCGGGTTGCGAGCCGCCCGGGGGACAAATGCACCGCACCGGGCACCTGCGGGCGGCATGTGACGAACGACACAGTGCCACAACCGGGTCCGTGATGTTCTCGTGATTACCGCAGAGACGGGACGGGAAGTGCTTGCTGTGGTCGAGGTCGCAGTGCCTTGTCGGCCCACCCGAGGGGGAGAAACCCATGCAGAGTCTTAAGCGCCCTGGTCGTACCGCATCCAAGCGGCCGCAGTCGGTCGTCGAGCCCGAGCCGGAGGGCGTCGAACCGGACGCCGTCGACGGTGAGGAGTTCGACGCCTACGACACCTTCGAGATGTACCGGGTGATCTGCCCGGACTGCGCCCAGCCCATCGCGCTCCTGGCGGACGAGCAGGTCCTGCCCGAGCACGCGCTGTGCGCCTCGCCGTGGAACCCGTTCGGGCTCACGGTCTGCGCCGGCACCGGCCGCGCCGCGGCGGACGCCCGACCCGCGGACGAGTCCACGGAACTTCAGGAGCAGGACACGGCCCTCCTGTTGACGCTCCCTCAGGGCCTCGACTGGCGGACGCAGCCGTTCTCGCACGTCGGCGGCCCGGGCTCGCGCCCGATTCGCGTCCCGGGGATGCGCCGCCAGGCCGCCTGACCGGCCTTCGCGCTCAATGGGCGCTCACCGAGCGTCCAATGAACGCCCGCTGAGCGCCCATTGAGCGCTCAGCGATCGGCACCCGGCCCCTTCCATTGACGCCCTCTCCTGCCCGAGGGCAGGAGATTCCGGTCCGTACCGCTACGCGGTACCACCTCGGGTTCCTGTTTCACAGGCCACTGCCGACCGGTGAGGATCGGTCTTACACGGCCTCCACAGGCCTGACTTCCCGCCCGTCCGGCGGTAGATCCGACAACTACATTGCCGGACAAAGCGATCCTGCCATGGTGCTGCGCCCCTCCGGGCCGCTACCGGCAGGATGCCCTACACCTCCACCCCGAAGGGTGGAACACTGGGCAAGTGTTCGGTTAGCTGCCCTGCACCATGGCTCGCAGGCTGCCGTAGTGCGGGGTCGGCATGTCCGGATCCGGTGGCGGGACGGTGACCACACGGGGTGCTCGTCGGGGACATCGGCCGCACGTCGAGGCGTCGACGTACTCGACGAAGGCATCGGGGCGATCACCGGGCGCAGCAGGTCTCCCTGTGCACACGGCGGTCGACGCTGTCACCTGAGGAACGCGGCCGCCCACGCAGCACCGTTGACGGTGTATCGGATGACGACCCGGAGCCGGATTTCGCACCACGGACGAAACCCCCCGTACGGGCCCGTCGCGAACTCACAGCCGATTCCGATGATCGGTGACCTGCCCGCCCGCCCGCGCGTTGCCTCGGTATGACCCCCACCTACTCAACGACCGGGCGTCGGCATCGGGTCCTCGTCCCAGCTCCGGCAGAATCGGTTCAGCAGGCGCCGGCGTCCCCCCAGGATCCCCCCATCTACCGCGCCCTGATCCGCACTTGGGCCGATCGCGGTCGCACCCTTCCGGGGCGCCACGACCCGGAGTGGGTCCGGCTGACGGCACCCCCGGTCGGCCTGAACCAGTTCAGCGCGAGTCGGGACCCGCGAGGTGACGGGCGATGACCATCCGCTGGATCTGGTTGGTGCCCTCGACGATCTGCAGCACCTTGGCCTCGCGCATATAGCGCTCGACGGAGAAGTCCGCGGTGTAGCCGTAACCGCCGAGCACCTGGACGGCGTCCGTGGTGACCCTCATCGCGGTGTCCGTGCACAGCAGCTTGGCCATGGCCGCCTGCTTGGAGAACGGTCGGCCCGCGTCGCGCAGCCGTGCCGCCGCCAGATAGAGCGCCCGGCCCGCCTCGATCTGCGTCGCCATGTCGGCGAGCATGAAGCGCAGTCCCTGGAAGTCGGAGATCGGCCGCCCGAACTGCTCACGCCCGGTGGCGTACGCGACCGCCTCGTCCAGCGCCGCCTGGGCCACGCCGATCGCGCAGGCCGCGATGCCCAGCCGCCCGGAGTCGAGCGCGGACAGGGCGATCGCGAAGCCCTGGCCCTCGTCACCGATGCGCCGGTCGTCGTCGACCCGCACACCGTCGAAGTGGACCTGGGCGGTGGGCGATCCCTTCATGCCCATCTTCTTCTCGGGCGGCGCGGCGCTCAGCCCTTCGGCGTCGCCCGGCACCAGGAAGGCGGTGATTCCGCGCGCGCCCTCGCCTCCGCTGCGCGCGAGCACGGTGTAGAAGTCGGCGACTCCACCGTGTGTGATCCAGGCCTTGGTGCCCGTGATCACCCAGCCCTCACCGTCCCGCACGGCCTTGGTGCGCAGGGAGGCGGCGTCCGAACCGGAGGACGGCTCGGAGAGGCAGTAAGCGCCGAGAAGGCCGCCTCCGATCATCGCGGGCAGGTGCTCGACCTGCTGTTCCTTGGTGCCGTAGTTCGCCAGGGCGTGACAGGAGAGGGAGTGCACGCTGACGCCGAGACCGACGGTCAGGCGGGCAGCGGCGAGCTCTTCGAGGACCTGGAGGTAGACCTCGTACGGCTGGTCGCCACCGCCGTATTCCGAGTCGTAGGGCAGTCCGAGCAGGCCCGACTCGGACAGCAGGCGGAAGACATCGCGCGGGAAGTGCCCGGCGTCCTCCTCCTCGGCCGCCTTGGGGGCGATCTCGCGCCGTGCGATGTCCCGCACGAGCGAGATCAGATCCCGGGCCTCGTCCGTGGGCAATGGACGGTCCACCGGCTGCGGGGCGCGGTCGGGCATGGCGACGCTCTCCTCCCTGTCGGGCACAGGCGGACGGGCCTATGGGTGGGGCGCCTTCCGCCGAGTCTTACGTGGCCTGGCCGATGCTGCCGTTCCGGGGTGGAGAACGACCTGACCAGCGACCGTGGCGCTGTGAGTATGCCCGATCGGAGGCATCGAGTCACCAGTTAACGACCGCTTATTAAAAGAAAGCGAAAGGGGTCCGAGTCGGGGCGGGGCGGGGCGGGGTCGGGCGAGTGATCCCCGCCCTCGCTCAGGCGTCCCGGCGAGCGGGCCCCGGAGCCAAGTAGGAGGGGTCCAGCTCCTCGACCGCGCGCATCGCGCCGCCCAGCATCTTCACCAGCAGCTCGCGCATGGTGTCGCGCGGCAGTTCCTGATGGCCGATCCAGTCGAGCGTCGCGCCCTCGACGCTGCAGAGCCAGCCGAGCAGGGCCATCCGGGGCAGCGGCGCGATCTTGCGCCTGCCGTACGCGCCTTCGGCAATGGTCTGGACGATGACCTCTCGCACGCCCTCGCGGATGGCCTGCACCTCGGTGTCGAAGCCGACTCCACCGGTGATGATGGTGCGGTACGCGGCCTGGTTGTGCTCGGCGTAGCGCAGATAGCCGTCGATGGTGCGGTGGACCCGTTCCACCGGGGGCAGTTCGAGGCCGCCGGCCGCCCGGGAGACCAGGTCGGCGACGGAGTCCTCGACAATGGCGAGGTAGTAGCCGCGCTTGGACTTGAAGTAGTAGTAGATCAGCCCTTTGGCGACGCGCGCCTGTCGCGCGATGTCATCCATCGACAGCGCGTCGTACGACGTGTCGGCGAACAACTTCCGTCCGATGGCGATGAGTTCGGCGCGACGCGCCAGTGAGCGATCGGTGCCGCGCACCCTGGGGCGGTCGACAGCGCTCTGTTGACTATGATTCAATTCCGGCCCTAGTCTCCGACTGCCAGCGGGACGCTCGCAGTATGGCAGACCGATACCGCCTGCTCGTTCGAGTCCGATCGACTGCCGGGGCCGGCTTCTGGAGGGCCTTCCTCCGTCCGTCCTGCGAGACCTCAGCTCACAGCAGGCCGAGCTGCGTGACAAGCATCGCCAGGACCACGACAAAGGTCCAGCCCGCGATGTGTTCGAGGATCTTGGGGCCGTCGTCCTTGGGGCCGCCGGTGCGGGCGCGGACACGGCTGGCGGTGGCGGAGGTCGCGGTCATGTGCTTCTCCCTGACGTAGCTGACGGAATGGTGCGGTGCAGTTCCCCCGCCTCCCGCCGGCTCCCCACCGACTCGACCACCTTGCCACCGGTTCGGGTTACAGCGGTAGAGACCTTGGTCACGCCGATCACTTCGACCACGTTCGAATGCCTTTGTTCTCCGCAACGGTGCTCCGCGCGTGTGCGTCTCCTCACACGACCGTGGTGAGTGTGTTCCGGACACCTCGCCACAGAGCCCGCCTCGCTCTGGCGGCGGCGATCACGGTGGCAGCCGCCGCCCCGTCCCCAGGTGCGGCCGGACTCGGCGACCCGATCTTCCCGTCGAACGACCATCCCAGTCAGCGCGCGCCGATCGCCTTCCGCATCACCACACCCCCGGGCCTCACGGCTGCCGCCGACGGCGAACTCACCCACCAGTGGCTCGGCGACAGCGTCACGTGAAGACCTGGTCCGACCTGTCGGTGAGCGAGGGCCACGCGCGGTTCTACGAGCGGCTGTACTCGCAGGCGCACGGCGCGCCCCTTTTTCTCACCGCACGCCCACCGCCGCGAGCGCCGTACGCTGCCGCGCCGACGGCTGCGCCGGGAAGTACAGATAACAGACTCCGCCCGTACCGGAGACAACCTTCCCGGAGGCGTTGTACCGCTTCGTACGGAGCCAGATGTTCTCCCATTCGCGCCGCTTGTAGACGCGGCGCACCGCGTCGTTGCTCGACGACGCCGGGTCGTTGGCGATCACATCGCCGTCCGCGGTGAAGCCGATGACGGTCATGAGGTGGCCCGAGGTGCCGTAACCCGCCCCCGTCAGTTCGGACTCGAGGAACGACTGAGACGTTATGGCCGGGACGCCGGCGGCGATCAGCGTCTCCAGGTCGGTGAGCGAGCCGAGCCGGGTCACCACACCCTGGAGGTCCTTGTACGTCGCCGCGTACGCGGAGTTGAAGGGCCAGTTGCCACAGCCGCCGTACTGGTAGTCGTAGGTGTAGCGGGCCGCGTGGCACACCTGCGGGTCGGCGTAGTGCGGGTCGACCCAGGCCAGTTGCCCCGCCGTCGGCCTGCGCCCCCAGTACTCGGTGATCATCTGCGAGGAAGTGGGGCTGCACCACGCCTCGCCGCCGTTGTCGTACTCGGGGTACTGGCCCGCATGGATCTCCTGGGAGTAGCGCGGGACCTTCAGCTCCTGGGCGAGGCCGGGGGTGGAGGCAGGGACGGTGAAGCGGTCGGGGACGTCCGAGCCCATCGCGCCGAGCCGCCACACCGTGGGCGTGATTTTGGTGCCCGGGGTGCGGTACAGGGTCAGTCGCAGCCGGTACGAGACAAGGCGCAGGCCCGAGGCCGCGTCGTCGATGGAGAACGTGTCCGTCCAGACGCTGCTTCTGCCGTCTTTCTGGTCGTCGACCGAGGTCCGCTTGATGTCCTGGTCACCGGCCGCCCAGCGGCCCATCACGTACCAGGGGGTGGCGGTGCCGTCGGAGTACGTGCCCGTCAGCTCGACCTGGAGCCAGCTGCCCGCCGGGGTGTGCGCGTTCCAGGAGACGATGGCCTCGGTGGCGGGGACGGTGAGCCGGTGGACCGGGGTGGTCCAGGTCGCGTACTCCCAGGTGGCGGTCTTGCCGGTGTGCGGATCGGTGTAGTCCGCGGTACCGGCCGGGGTGGCGATCACCAGGCCAGGACGGACCTCCGGCACGGCACGTGTGCCCTTCGCGGTACCGGTCCGCCAGTCGGCGTACGAGATCCAGGCGCGGTTGTCCACGAAGCTTGAGGGCGCTCCCACCGACCTGGTCGGGGTGGCCGCGGCCGCGGGACCCGCGGTGCCGGCCGCCGCCGCGGCGACCGCCACGGCCAGCAGGGATCTGCGGGACGGCTCTGAAGCTCTGGTCATGGGTGGGGGACCCCCAGTTCGTCCGGAAGCGGCGGTCCCCCACTATGGACGGCGCGAGGCGGCTGCTGCCAGCACTTCGGCCTGCGCCGCGCCCACCAATATTGGTCAGGACCACTGACATGACCTGCGCCGCACGCGGGCGCGTCGACCCTGGCCGATCGTCCCCGCCACAAGGGTGTTTCCTGGACACGTGCCCTCACCTCACCACCCCTCCGAAACCGTGCTGCACGACCTCGCCTCCCGCCTGCGCCGGTTGCCGCCCTCCTGCGGCCCCGTCCGCCTGATCGGCGTCGACGGACACGCGGGCTCCGGGAAGTCCACCTTCGCCGGACGGCTGGCCACGGCACTGGGCGACGCGCCCGTGCTGCACCTCGACGACATCGCGACGCATGAGGAGCTCTTCGCCTGGACGGGGCGGCTGCTGGACCAGGTGGTCGAGCCGCTGCGCCGCGGCGAGGCCGCGCGCTATGCCCCGTACGACTGGACCGCCCGCAGCTTCGGGCCCCTCCGCGAACTGCCGCCCGCTCCGGTCATCCTGCTCGAGGGTGTCGGCGCGGGCCGGCGCGCGCTGCGCCCGTATCTCGCGCGACTGCTGTGGATGGAGTTGCCGCACAACGAGGCCTGGACACGCGGGCGGCGACGGGACGGCGAGGCACTGGGCGAGTTCTGGGCCGGGTGGGTCTGCGCGGAGCGTCGGCACTTCCTCCAGGATCCCTCGAGACCCTTCGCCGATCTTCTGGTGCGACAGAGTTCTGAGGGGTACGAGGTGCTTTCGAAGCCTGCTGAGACCTCTGGACCAGACCAGTTCATCACTCACGGTGACGACCCATCCGCAATGTGCTGAACTCGTGAAGACCCTTGCGGGAGAAGTTGCTTCAGTGCCTCAACTCGGCTTGACCGGGGGGCCGTACAGGTCTTACGTTCTGAATGTGCGGCCTTTCGAAGCCGCCCTCAGACGCGAAGCCCCCGGTTGTTCCCCCGTGATCGGGGGCTTCGTTCTGCCCACACCCTCTCTTTTCGGGCGCCGCGCGCCGCGATTCGCTCACCCTCGGTCACCGTTCGCTGTGCGCCCCCGTCTGCCCCCACCTCGCGGAACGAGGCGTGCGGCACCCTTCGGCCCGCGTATGCACCGCAGGTACGATGCCTCTCGGTGCGACCTTCGGACGGCTGCTCAGCGCACCGATGCAACTCCCGTCCGCGGCACAGTGGTTCGACCAAGGCTGCCGACGGGCACCGCCCGGCGGCAAGGGGGCGTCTTGATCCACAAGACACCCCCTGACCATCGGGGGCACGGTTTGTGGGGGACGTGATGGACTTCGGCACGCAGGGCCCCGAGGCCCCGGCCGACCTCGCCTGGTTGCGAGGTGTGGACGCCTACACGATGGGCGCCTACCCGCAGGCGGAGGAGGAGTTCCGGGCCGCGGTCCGGATGGACCCGGGCATGGCTGACGGCTGGCTCGGACTGCACGCGCTACGGGTGGAAACGACGACCGCGCTGTTGCGGATGTTCCGGCACCGGGACCGCTTCGGGGAGCAGCGCTCGCGCCATCGGCGCAGGCTCAACTCCTGGTACTGGTTGGGCTGGTGGGTGCAGCCCGTGTTGGAGAGCCCGCGCGATCTGCTGCTCGCGCACGCCTCGCACTGGCTGGACGGACGCCATGTCCCCGAGCTGGACCGGGCGTTGGCGGGTCTGCCGCCGGTCGATGCCGACGCGCAGGTGCGGTTCCTGCACGCCTGCCGCGCCTATCTGGTCAAGGACTGGGACCAGTTGGTCCGGCACACGGATCCGCTGATCGACGACCCGATGCTGGGCATAGAGGCCGGCCTCTTCGGCGGCATGGCCCGGGTCAGGCTGGAGATGTTCGGGCAGGCGGAGCCGCTGCTGTCGTCCGCGCTGATGCGCTGCCGCAGTGAGCAGCCGCAGCGAAAGGAGCTGCGGTACTGGCTGGCGCGGGCGCACGAGGGCACCGGACGGTCGGCCGCCGCGCTGCCCCTGTATCGGGCTGTGCACCGGGTCGACCCGGCCTTCATGGACACCTCGGCGCGGCTCGCGGCGATCTCCGAGGGCGACGGGTACGACGATGCCGCCGCCGACCTGGCGGCGATCACGCTCGCCGGGGTCGGGCAGGACGTGATGGAGGGCCCGGACGGCATCGATCCGCTGTTCGGCGCCGAGGGCCGCGACCTCAAGCTGTCCGAGCCCGATCCGCTGCCGCCGGGTGCGCTGCCCCCCGAGACCGACATGGTGCGCGAGAAGGCCGTGGTGCCGGTGCAGCCGCTGCCCGCCGGGCCGACCGACCCGGCATTGCTGGAGGAGGCGCTCGTCGAGCTGGAGCGCATGGTGGGCCTGGAGCCCGTGAAGCGCCAAGTGAAGGCGTTGTCGGCGCAGTTGAACATGGCGCGGCTGCGGGCCGGGCAGGGCCTGCCGGTCCAGCCGCCGAAGCGGCACTTCGTCTTCTCCGGCCCCTCTGGCACCGGCAAGACCACGGTGGCCCGCATTCTCGGCCGGGTCTTCTACGCGCTCGGGCTGCTCGGCGGCGATCATCTGGTGGAGGCCCAACGGGCTGACCTGGTAGGCGAATACCTCGGCCAGACCGCCGTGAAGGCCAACGAACTGATCGACTCGGCGATCGGCGGAGTCCTCTTCGTGGACGAGGCCTATTCGTTGTCCAACTCCGGTTACGGCAAGGGCGACGCGTACGGCGACGAGGCCCTGCAAGTCCTGCTGAAGCGGGCCGAGGACAACCGCGACCACCTGGTCGTGATCCTGGCCGGCTACCCGGAGGGCATGGACCGTCTGCTGGCCGCCAACCCCGGTCTCTCCTCCCGCTTCACCACCCGCGTCGACTTCCCCTCCTACCGCCCCCTCGAACTCACCTCCATCGGCGAGGTGTTGGCCGCCGAGAACGGCGACATCTGGGACGAGGAGGCGCTCGACGAACTCCGCTCCATCAACGGCCACGTCGTCGACCAGGGCTGGATCGACGAACTCGGCAACGGCCGCTTCCTGCGCACCCTCTACGAGAAGAGCTGCGCGTACCGCGATCTGCGGCTCTCCGGCTACCCGAGCACACCGTCCCGCGACGACCTGTCGACCCTGCGGCTGCCCGACCTGATGCAGGCGTACGGCGAGGTGCTGTCGGGGCGGGGACCGCAGGATCCGTCGGCAATGTGACACATCACGACAAAACCCCGGGTCCCTCGGTCGTACGACGGCCGAGGGGACCCGGGGTTTCGCTGTCAGCTCGCCAGCGCCTGTTCCGGTGTTTCGTTGGGGCGGGTCTCCGTGACCCGCGCCGGTGCCGCTTCCCGGTGTGCCGGGTCCCGCACCTCACCGACGAGCAGTTCCAGTACGTCCTCCAGCGCCACCAAGCCCAGCACCCGGCCCGACGCGTCGGCGACCTGGGCGAGATGCGTCGCGGCGCGGCGCATCACCGTCAGGGCGTCGTCCAGCGGGAGTTCACAGCGCAGGGTCGTCATGGGGCGCCAGATGTGCTGGGGCACCGCCCGCTCGGACTCCTCCAGATCGAGTACGTCCTTCACGTGCAGGTATCCCATGAACGCGCCGTTCTCCGCGACCACGGGGAACCGGGAGTACCCGGTGCGGGCGGTGAGCGCGACGACCTGGCCCGGCGTAACCGAGAGGCCGACGGTCACCAGCGAGTCGCGGTCCAGGAGGACGTCCGTGACCGGGCGGGAGCCCAGTTCGAGGGCGTCCTCCAGACGTTCCTGCTCCTTGGGGTCCAGCAGGCCCGCCTGGCCCGAGTCCTCGACCAGGCGGTTGAGCTGCTCGCTGGTGAAGACCGCCTCGACCTCGTCCTTGGGCTCCACGCGAAACAGCTTCAGGATCAGCCGCGCGCACGCGCCCAGCGCCACCGTGACCGGTCGGCACAGGCGCGCGAAGGCGACCAGACCGGGGCTCAGCCACAGTGCCGTCTTCTCCGGCGCGGCCATCGCGAGGTTCTTCGGCACCATCTCGCCGATGACGAGGTGGAAGAAGACGACGGCCGCGAGCGCGATGACGTACCCGAGGGGGTGGATCACCCCGTGCGGCAGATGGACGGCTTCGAAGACGGGCTCGAGCAGCTGGGCGACGGTCGGTTCGGCGACCGCGCCGAGCGTCAGCGAGCAGATGGTGATGCCGAACTGGGCCGCGGCCATCATCTGTGGCAGCCGCTCCAGGCCGTACAGGACCTGCCGGGCCCGCGCGGACTCGAGTGGTTCGATCTGGCTGCGCCGCACGGAGACGAGCGCGAACTCGGCGCCGACGAAGAAGCCGTTGGCGAGCACCAGGAGGACGGCGAACAGGAGTTGGAGCACGCTCATCGGACGGCCTCCGCGACCGGCGCGGTCCGCACGAGACGTACGCGTTCGGCGCGGTAGTGCCCGACCTGGCGCACCGAAAGCCGCCAGCCCGGGAGTTCGGCCTTGTCACCGGGGGCCGGGATCCGTCCGAGCAGATCGGCGACGAGGCCCGCCACGGTCTCGTACGGCCCCTCGGGCACGTCGAGGCCTATGCGCTGCAGGACATCCACCCGGCAGCTGCCGTCGGCGTCCCACGCGGGCCGCCCGTCCTCGCTCGGCGCGGCGGCGAGTTCCGGCAGGTCCTGACCGTCGTGCTCGTCGCGGACCTCGCCGACGAGTTCCTCGACGATGTCCTCCAGGGTGACGACACCGGCCGTGCCGCCGTACTCGTCGACAACCACGGCGATGGGCTGCTGGTTGCGCAGCTGCTCCAGGAGGGGCTGCACGGGCAGTGTCTCCGGGACGAGCAGCGGCGCCTGCGCGATCCGGCCGACGGGGGTGCGCAGCCGGTCGTGCGCGGGGATCGCGAGGGCGTCCTTGAGGTGCACCATGCCGACGATTTCGTCGATCCGCTCCCGGTAGACGGGAAAGCGGGAAAGGCCGGTGGCGCGGGTGAGGTTGACGACGTCCTCGGCCGTCGCCGACGACTGGAGCGCGCTGACCTTCACGCGCGGGGTCATGACGTGCTGCGCGGTCAGGTCGGCCAGGGAGATGGTCCGTACGAAGAGATCCGCGGTGTCCTGCTCCAGGGTGCCTGCCTGTGCCGAGTGCCGGGCCAGGGAGACGAGTTCGCCGGGGGTGCGGGCGGAGGCCAGCTCCTCGGTGGGCTCGACGCCGAGGGCTCGGACGAGCCGGTTGGCGACCGTGTTGAGCGCGGCGATCACCGGGCGGAACAGGCTGGAGAAGACATGCTGCGGGCCGGCGACGAAGCGGGCGACCTGCAGCGGCTTGGACACCGCCCAGTTCTTGGGCACGAGTTCGCCGACGACCATCTGCACGGCCGCGGCGAGCAGCATGCCGACCACCACGGCGACGCCGGCCACGGCGCCCTCGGGCAGTCCGGTGGCGGTGAAGGGTCCGTGCAGCAGTTCGGCGAGCGCCGGTTCGGCGAGCATGCCGACGACGAGTGAGGTGATGGTGATGCCGAGCTGGGTGCCGGAGAGCTGGAAGGACAGCTCCTTGAGCGATTCGACGACCGTAGCGGCCCGTCGATCGCCGTCGGCCGCGGCCTTCTCGGCGTCGGGCCGCTCGACCGTGACGAGGCCGAACTCCGCCGCCACGAAGAAGCCGTTGGCGAGAATCAGCAGGAACGCCGCCCCAAGGAGCAGCAGGGGGATGGTCATGCCGCCGCCTCGATATGTCGGGAGGGGGCGGCGCAGGTACTACAGGACGATCCGTCCATCGCTGGAGGGAGTCACTCCTCGGGTAGCAGGGGGCCTCTGAATGCCGGGGGGCACATCAGTGGCGGAGGCGCAAAGAAACGCCTCCGCCAACAGATTAATCAAGACATGGGCCACTGCGGCAGGTTGGAAGGCCGCGAGTCAGCCGTGATGTTGCTCGGGGTCACGGATGGAGCGGGCTTCGGCCAGTGCGCGTAGGGTGCGGGCGTCGTCGATGGCGTGCTGTTTGGCGATGCCCGGCTGGATGCCGAGGGCGGGCAGGCTGGTGCCGTCGCTGAGGTTGAGGAACACCCAGGGGTCGCCGGGGCGCAGGTTGACCTGGAGGATCTCCGCCCAGTCCAGATGGCGCCTGCTGGTGATGTTGACGACGGTGACACCGCTCTCGTCGGCGACGACCTTGGGCCGGGAGAGCATGAGGAGCACGCCGAAGAGCAGCGCCGCGGTGAAGACGAAGCTGAGGCGCTCCCCCGGGCTGAGTTGCTCCAGAAGCATCGCGACCACCGTGATGACCACGAAGATCGCGGCGCCCGCGGTGAGCAGGACGGCCCGGGTGCGGCCCGGCCGAAAAGTGACGGGAAGTTCGGGAAGGTCGGACATGGCTCGGAGGATCCTCAGAGGCGGCAGGCGTGGATGGCCGTGGTCAGGATGGCCCGTGCGCCGAGTGCGTACAGGTCGTCCATGATCCGCTGGGCCTCCTTGGCGGGAACCATGGCGCGGACGGCGACCCAGCCCTCGTTGTGCAGCGGCGAGATGGTCGGCGACTCCAGGCCCGGGGTGAGCGCGACGGCCTTCTCGAGGTGCTCGGCGCGGCAGTCGTAGTCCATCATCACGTACGTCCGTGCGACCAGGACGCCCTGGAGGCGGCGCAGGAACTGCTGCACCTTGGGCTCGGCGTCCTCAGAAGTGTCGGCTCCGACCCGGCGGATGACGACGGCCTCGGACTTCATGATCGGGTCGCCGAAGACCTCCAGGCCCGCGTTGCGCAGCGAGGTGCCGGTCTCGACGACGTCGGCGATGACCTCGGCGACGCCCAGCTCGATGGCGGTCTCGACGGCGCCGTCGAGGTGCACGACGGAGGCGTCGATGCCGTGGTCGGCAAGGTGCCCCGCGACAATGCCCTCGTACGAGGTGGCTACGGTCAGCCCGGCGAGGTCCTCGATGCCCTTCGCGGTGCCGGGCTTGCCGGCGAAGCGGAAGGTGGAGCGGGCGAAGCCGAGCGGCAGGATCTCCTCCGCCTTGGCCCCGGAGTCGATGAGCAGGTCACGGCCGGTGATGCCGATGTCGAGGCGGCCGGAGGAGACGTAGATCGCGATGTCGCGGGGGCGGAGGTAGAAGAACTCGACCTCGTTCTCCGGGTCGACGATCCTGAGCTCCTTGGCCTCCCGACGCTGCTGGTAGCCGGCCTCATGCAGCATCTCCGCCGCAGGGCCTGACAGGGAACCCTTGTTGGGGACGGCGATGCGCAGCATGAGGTCGGCTTCCTTTGTTCGTGCGTACGGTTGTTCGTTCGTACGGTGTGGGTGTGGCGGTTACGGCTCAGAGGTGGGCGTACACGTCGTCGAGGGAGATCCCGCGCGCCACCATCATCACCTGGACGTGGTACAGGAGCTGCGAGATCTCCTCGGCGGCGGCTTCCTTGCCCTCGTACTCGGCGGCCATCCAGACCTCGGCGGCCTCTTCGACGACCTTCTTGCCGATGGCATGGACACCCTTGCCGACGAGCTCGGCGGTGCGTGAAGTGGCGGGATCGCCGTTGGCGGCCTTCTGCTGGAGCTCGGTGAAGAGCTCCTCGAACGTCTTCTTGGACATGGTGGCGCCCACTTTACGCGTTGTGCCGGCCGACCTAACGCCACGGTTCAGATACTGAGCGGAGGGTGGCCGCCGTCGCCACGGCAGCCGTCACCGCCTCGTGTCCCTTGTCCTCGTTGGAACCCTCGATGCCCGCACGGTCGAGCGCCTGCTCCTCGGTGTCGCAGGTCAGCACGCCGAACCCGATGGGGACTCCGGTGTCGATGGAGACCTGGGTGAGGCCCTGGGCCACGCCCTGGCACACGTACTCGAAATGGGGGGTGCCGCCGCGGATGACGACGCCGAGCGCGACGATCGCGTCGTAACCGCGCCCCGCGAGGACCTTGGCGACGACCGGCAGCTCGAAGCTGCCCGGGACCCTGAGCAGGGTCGGTTCGTCGATTCCCAGCTCGTGCAGGGCGCGCAGCGCGCCGTCGACGAGGCCATCCATCACCTTTTCGTGCCACTGTGCCGCGATGACCGCGACGCGCAGGTCGCCGCAGTTGCGTACGGACAGTTCAGGTGCACCCTTGCCGCTCACGTCTCTCCTCAGTTCTCTGTTACTGGTTGCCGCAGGCCGACACGGTGGTCGTGTCCAGCCAGGGCAGGTCGTGACCCATCCGGTCCCGCTTGGTGCGCAGGTAGCGGAGGTTGTGCTCGCCCGCCTGTACGGGCATCGGCTCCCGGCCGGTGACCTTGAGGCCGTGCCGGACGAGCGCGTCGGTCTTGTCGGGATTGTTGGTCATCAGACGCAGGCTGTGGACACCGAGGTCCTTGAGGATCTGGGCGCTCGCGCCGTAGTCCCGGGCGTCGGCGGGCAGACCGAGCTCAAGGTTGGCGTCGAGGGTGTCCCGGCCGCGCTCCTGGAGCTCGTACGCGCGCAGCTTGGACATCAGACCGATGCCGCGCCCTTCGTGCCCGCGCAGGTAGACCACGATGCCCCGGCCCTCGGCCTGGATGCGCTCCATGGATGTCTGGAGCTGGGGACCGCAGTCGCACCGCAGGGAGTGGAAGATGTCGCCGGTCAGGCATTCCGAGTGGACGCGCACGACGATGTCCTCGCCGTCGCCGATCTCCCCGTGGACGAGGGCGATGTGCTCGACTCCGTCGACGGTGGAGCGATAGCCGTACGCCGTGAACTCACCGAAGGCGGTGGGCAGTTGAGTCTTGGCCTCACGGCGGACGGTGGGCTCGGCGGCACGGCGGTAGGCGATCAGGTCCTCGATGGAGATGATCGTCAGGCCGTGCTTGCGGGCGAACGGGATCAGCTCGGGCAGTCGTAGCATCCGGCCGTCCTCACCGGCGATCTCGACGATCGCGCCCGCGGGGCGCAGTCCGGCGAGGCGGGCGAGGTCGACGGCGGCCTCGGTGTGGCCGTTGCGGGCGAGGACGCCGCCCGGCTTGGCGCGCAGCGGGAAGATGTGGCCGGGGCGGACGAAGTCGTCCGCCCGGGCGCTGCCGTCCGCGAGGAGCCGAAGCGTGGTGGCACGGTCGGATGCCGAGATGCCGGTACTCACACCGTGAGCGGCGGATGCGTCCACCGAGACCGTGAACGCGGTTTTCATCGACTCGGTGTTGTCGTCGACCATCTGCGGAAGCCGGAGCCGGTCCAGTTCGTCGCCCTCCATGGGCGCGCAGATCAGCCCACGGCACTCGCTCATCATGAAGGCGATGATCTCGGGGGTCGCCTTCTCCGCGGCGATGACGAGGTCGCCCTCGTTCTCCCGGTCCTCATCGTCGACGACCACGATCGGGCGGCCTGCCGCGATGTCGGCGATGGCCTTCTCGACCGGGTCGAGCGCGAAGTCCGAAGCATCCAGATCGTGTCCGGTGCTGTACCAGGCGGGGGTGGTGGTCATGCCGGGGCTCCTTCCGGGACGGGCTGCCCGGCCTTACGGGAGCGCAGCCACCAGTCGCGCATGCCCCACAGGACGAGCGCGCCGTAGACGACGTAGACGAAACCTGAGAACGCGTAGCCGTTGGCGAAGTTGAGCGGGACGCCCACGACGTCGACCAGCAGCCAGGCGAACCAGAACTCGACCATGCCGCGCGCTTGCGCGTACATGGCGACGATCGTGCCGACGAAGATGTAGGCGTCCGGCCAGGGGTCCCAGGAGAGGGTCGGGAACGCCTTGAACAGACCGCCCACCACGAGGGTGCCGAGCGCGGCGGCGCCCACCAGGTAGGCGCGTTCACGCCAGGTGGCGAACCGTACGGCGATGGAGCCGTCCTGGCCCTCACCCTTGCCGAGGTTCCACTGCCACCAGCCCCACAGGGCGACGACGATGACCACGACCTGCTTGCCGGCGCTGCCGGAGAGGTGACTGTGGGCAAAGGCCGCGAAGAGGATGACGCCGGACAGGAGCTGCACGGGCCAGCTCCATATGGAGCGCCGCCAGCCGAGCCCGAGGGCGATCAGGCCGAACGTGTTGCCGATCATGTCGGACCACTTGATGTGCTGTCCGAAGAGCGTGAACGCCTCGGAGTCGAGCCAGTTCACTGCGCGCTCCCCTGGATGTCCGGCAGCGCGACCGGCTGCTCGCCACGCGCGCCGAGCAGTCGCTCGACGTACTTGGCGATGACATCGACCTCGAGGTTGACCGGGTCGCCGGGCTGCTTGCGGCCGAGCGTGGTCAGGTCGAGGGTGGTCGGGATGAGGCTGACGGTGAAGTAATCGGGACCCGCGTCGACGACGGTGAGGCTGATGCCGTCGACGGTGATGGAACCCTTCTCGACCACGTAGCGGGAGAGGTCCGCGGGGAGCGAGACCTTCACGATCTCCCAGTTCTCCGACGGCTTGCGCTCGATGATCGCGCCGGTGCCGTCGACGTGACCCTGGACGATGTGCCCGCCGAGGCGCTCGCCCACGGCCATGGGGCGCTCCAGGTTCACCCGCGAACCGACGGTCAGGGCGCCGAGGCTGGAGCGGTCCAGGGTTTCGGCCATGACATCGGCGGTGAACCAGTCGTCCTCGTGTTCGACGACCGTGAGACAGACTCCGTTCACGGCGATGGAGTCGCCGTGCTGTGCGCCCTGAGTGACGACGGGGCCGCGCAGACGGAAACGGGAGGCGTCGTCGAGACTCTCGACGGCGGTGACCTCACCCAGCTCTTCGACGATTCCGGTGAACACTTCCCGGGTCCTCCTGCCTCATGGGGCACGGACTCCGGGGCCTGTCGATGACGACAGAATGAACGGACCGCGACATCGGGAGCGAGCCGCATGGGACACATCCCGAAGGACGCGTCGAAACAAACGGCAGCGCGCACGAATGCCCGCCCGCCGCGCACTGCCTCCCATCCGGACTTTAACCGTCGGTCCAGGAATTTCACCTGGTCAACCGGCCGCTGGAAGCGACCGGGTCGCGGACTATAACCGCCGGTTCGGACTTTCACCGACCCCGGAGTGCGCTGCTTCTGGTACAGCATCAGTGTGCCACGCCCGATCCACAGCCATGCGGGTGAACGCCTGTGGGTTGGCTCACAGGTGATCCGGATGGACTTCTGCGGCGACGCGCCGGAGGCCAACTCCCCCGGGGCCTTTCGCCCTTGACAGCGATCCACGCATTGGTCCATACCTATTGACATGCTTTGGTCCAGCCCTCTTAAAGTCGGGCGCTCGATGTGTCGTTGCAGCCGAGATGTGCAACCCGAGGCGTGCGGGAGTCGAACCTGCCCACGAGCGACCCGGCGGCGGTGACGGAGGCCCTTGCCCCGCCGCCGGGTCTCCGCCCCGGCCCCTGCCAGGCTGGAGCCGCGCCGACGAGCCTTGCCGAAGACGCCGTGGGAGTCCCCCTGCTCGAAGAGCTTGGGGGAGCGTGCATGGCGTCGCGAGGCAGGCGGGAATGTGACGGCAGGACCTAGCGCGGCGGCGGCGCGAAGAGTTCGTCCTGGGCGCCGTCGCGCGCGGTCAGGAGCGCACCGCGCAACACCGCACCCCCACCCAGCCCACTCGCCCGCACCTCCACGGGCAACGGCGACATCCGGACCAACCGCCGCTCGACCCGCGCGGCGAGCACGTCCCCGCCCGCCTGCCCGACCTCGCCGGCCAGCACCACGCAGCCGGGATCGAGAACGGCCACAACGGACGCGGCACCGATGGCGAGACGATCGGCGAGCGCGTCGAGGAAACCGTCCGCGGCCGTCGCACCTTCGCTCCGGGCCGCCACCGCCGCCCGCACCATCGCCGCCGCCTGCGGTTCACCGGGGGACGCCGGCGCCACCACCCCGTACCTCGCCGCGAGTTCCGCGACAGCGGCGGCCCCTGCCAGGGAGTGGAAGCCCCCCTCGCAGTCCGTCGCCGACGGCAGTGTGGCGGTGCCGGGGACGGGCAGGAAGCCGATCTCGCCGGTGCCGCCGGAGGCACCGCGGCGGAGCCTGCCGTCGAGGACGACGGCCGCGCCGGTGCCGTGGCCGAGCCAGAGCAGGACGAACGTGTCGCGGTCGCGGGCGGCGCCTTCGCGCTGTTCGGCGAGGGCGGCGAGGTTCGTCTCGTTCTCGACGATCACACGAGCCGGGAGTCGTTCCTGGAGGGCGGCGACCAGCCGGCGATGCCACTCGGGCAGACCCGAGGAGTTGCGGAGTTCGCCGGTGGCGGGGTCGATCAGGCCGGGCGCACCGATGCCGACGGTGTGCAGCCGCTCGGCCCCGGCCTCCTTCGCCACGCGCTCCACCAGGGCGACCGCCTGTTCGACGGCGGGGCCCGTTCCCGTGTCGTCCGTGATGGGCACGGACGCGCGCGCGAGTTCTGCGCCGAGCAGGTCGGCGACGACGACGGAGACGCCCTCGGTACGGACGTCGAGAGCGGCCAGCTGCGCGCGGTCGGCCACGATGCCGTACAGCCGGGCGTTCGGACCGCGCCGCTGCTCCCCCGATTCCCCCACGACAGAGATCAGCCCGGCGGCCGTGAGGCGTTCGACGAGGTCGGCGACGGTGGGCCGGGACAGTCCGGTGAGCTGCTTCAACCGCCCTGCGGTCAAGGGACCTTCCTGCTGGAGCAGGCGCAGGGCGAGCCGGTCGTTGATGGCCCGGGCGGTACTCGGTGATGCGGGCATGGCGGGATCCTCCCAGATCACGGGTTGCTCCCGGACGCGTGGGGCACATGCCGCCCGGCCACCCCCGGCTCTCAAACGTCTATTTATCAGGCAGGGTTCCTGATAGTTTACGGCGGCAGCGCGGAGAGGACATCCGGGGAGGGGCAGCGGCACCATGGGTGAAATAGGCAAAGCGGTGGACATGGTCGAAGACATGCGCGAGTTGAAGCGCGCGCGGTACGCCGTGGCCGCCGTGTTCGCGGTGCACGGTGCGGTCACCGGGTCCTTCGCGACCCGCGTCCCATGGATCCAGGACCACGCCTCGGTGAGCGCGGGCCAGCTCGGGTTCGCGCTCGCCTTCACGGCGTTCGGCGCCTCCGTGTCCATGCCGCTGGCGGGACGCATCAGCCACCGCTTCGGGTCCCGCTCCGCACTGCGCGGCCTGATCGCCCTGTGGACGCTGGCCCTGATCCTCCCGTCCCTCGCGCCGAACCTGCTCACCCTGTGCCTGGCGATGTTCACCTACGGCGCGACGGCGGGCATGGCGGATGTCGCGATGAACGCGCTGGGCGTCGAAGTCGAGCGCCGGCTCGGCAAGTCGATCATTTCCGGACTGCACGGCATGTGGAGCGCGGGCGCCCTGATCGGCTCCGCGGCGGGCACCCTCGCCGCGCATCTGGGTTCGGACGCGCGCCTGCACCACGCGCTGGCGGCCGCGAGCCTCACCCTCCTCGGAGTGATCGCCTGCCGCTGGGTCCTCGATCTGCAGCCGACCGAGGACGAGGAGCCGCCGCCGAGGTTCGCGCTACCGCCCAGGTCCGCGCTGCTGATCGGCGCGGTCGGGTTCTGTGCGGTGTTCGCGGAGGGCGCGAGCCTGGACTGGTCGGCCCTCTATCTGCGGGACGAGCTGGGCACGTCGGCCGGCCTCGCGGCGGCGTCGACGACCGGCTTCATGCTCACCATGGCGCTGGCCCGGCTCGTGGGCGACTCCGTCGTGAACCGCTTCGGCGCGGTGCGCACCGTGCGGGTGGGCGGTGTGCTGGCCGTGCTCGGCGGGCTGCTCATCGTCGTCGCGGACAGCCCCGCCGTCGCGATGAGCGGCTTCGGCCTCCTGGGTCTCGGCATCGCGGTGGTCGTCCCGCTCTGCTTCGCGGCGGCGGGTCACAGCGGCCCCAACCCCAGCCAGGCCATCGCGGGCGTCGCCACCATCACGTACACCTCGGGCCTGATCGCGCCGAGCGCGATCGGCGCGCTGGCCCAGGCGACGAGCCTTGTCGTGTCGTTCGGGCTGGTCACGGTCCTGGCGGGCGGACTCGCCGCGTTCGCGGGTGTGCTGCGCGCGGGCGACCGCGACCGCCCGCGGGTCAGCCCCGCGCGCGCAGAAGTTCCCGACCTACGGCCCTGAAGCGGTCGCTCCATGGCGTCGGGCGCAGCGTTCCGGCCTCCAGCCGGACGAGAACCCGCGTGCCCTGCGCGTACGTGAGCGCGCCGTCGGCCGAGCAGAAGCGGAAGCCGTACGTCAGTCCGGTGTTCCCGAGCCGCTCCAGCCAGAGATGGACGGCGTACCCACCGGGCCGGTCGACCGGGGCGTCGTAGCTGATCCGCAGTTCCTTGACGGCGTTGCAGAAGTCGCCGGCCGCCTCCCAGTCGCCCTCGAAGCCGAAGCCGTGGCCGTTCCACAGCGTGGTCCAGGCACGCTCCACCATCACCGGGTAGCGGGCGTTGTGGAGCAGCCCGAGCGCGTCCAGGTCGTCGAAGTGAACGGTGACGGGGACCAGCCGGCCGTAGCCGAGGGTGGGGGCGGCGAGTGATGCTTCGGCGGTCACGGGCGGGGCTCCTGGGCGTACGGGACGAGAATCGATTGGCTCAAAACAACACCCCATCCTAAGCAAACGCTCAGACGCCATGCTCCGCGGGCTCACTCCACCCGCGGTCGAAAGGTCCTGGTCAGCCCGCGACAATGGTCCAGACAGATTGACGTACGAAGAAAGCGAAGCCTCACCATGGACCTCGGCGTGCGCTGGAAACTGCACGGCGACGGGCGTACCCCCGCCCCCGGAGCGGTCGTCCGCCCCGACGAACGCCTCTCCTGGCCACGCACGGCCGGGCTCGGCGCCCAGCACGTGGTGGCGATGTTCGGGGCGTCCTTCGTGGCGCCCGTACTGATGGGCCTCGACCCGAATCTCGCGATCATGATGTCGGGCTTCGCGACCGTCATCTTCCTGCTCGCCACCCGCGGCAGGGTGCCCAGCTACCTCGGCTGCTCGCTGTCCTTCGTGGGCGTCGCGGCGGTGATCCGCGCCCAGGGCGGCAGCAGCGCGACGGTGACGGGCGCGGTCTTCGTGGTCGGCGTCACGCTGTTCCTGGTGGGCCTGGCCGTACAACGGTTCGGGGCGCGGATCATCCACGCCACGATGCCGCCGATCGTGACCGGCGCGGTCGTCATGCTGATCGGCTTCAACCTGGCGCCGGTGACCGCGTCCACGTACTGGCCGCAGGACCAGTGGACAGCCCTGCTCACCATGCTGTTCACCGGTTTGGCCGTGGTGTGCCTGCGCGGTTTCTGGTCACGGATCGCGATCTTCCTGGGGCTGGTCTTCGGGTACGGGATCTCGTGGGCCTTCGACCGGATCTTCGGCAAGATCCATTCGGTGGACGCGAGCGGCAAGGTGACGGACCACTGGCGCCTGGACCTCTCCGGCGTCGGCAAGGCCGACTGGATCGGTCTGCCGTCCTTCCACGGCCCGTCCTTCCAGTGGTCGGCGATCCTCGTCGCCCTGCCGGTCGTGATCGCGCTGGTCGCCGAGAACGCGGGGCATGTGAAGGCGGTCGGCGAGATGACCGGGGAACGGCTGGACGACAAACTGGGCACCGCGATCTCCGCGGACGGCGTGGCCTCGATGCTCTCCACGGCACTCGGCGGGCCGCCCAACACCACGTACTCCGAGAACATCGGCGTGATGGCGGCGACCCGCGTCTACTCCACGGCCGCCTACTGGGCCGCAGCGGGCTTCGCGCTCCTGTTCGGCCTCTGCCCCAAGTTCGGCGCGGTCGTGGCGGCGATCCCCGGCGGTGTGCTCGGCGGCATCACCGTCATCCTGTACGGCATGATCGGCCTGCTCGGCGCCCAGATCTGGCTCAACGGCAAGGTCGATCTGCGCAACCCGCTGAACCTGGTCCCGGCCGCCGCGGGCATCATCATCGGCGTCGGCGGCGTCACGCTGGAGTTCACGGACAACTTCTCCCTGAGCGGCATCGCGCTGGGCACGCTCGTCGTGATCACCGGCTACCACGCGCTGCGCACGATGGCCCCGGCCCACCTCAAGACGCAGCACCCACTGCTGGACGAGGGCACCTCCTCGTACGACGAGGACTCTCAGCGCGCCAGCTCATAGGCGTAGTCCGCCGAGAAGGTGCCCGGCGTGCCCTTGCACCCGTCGGACTCCCCCGGCAGCTTCACCCACAGATAGGCGTCGATCCTGGCCTCACCGGTGTTCAGGGTCGGCGCCTCTCCGATCTTCCGGCCCGCGGGATCGCACCACTCGCCGTCGGCCGGGGCGCCGTTGCCGTTGCGGCTGGTGTCGATGACGGCGCCCAGGCTCGCGGGGCCGCCCAGCGCGGACAGCACCTGCCGGGCGTACGCGATCTCCGCGCTCGTACGGTGGAAATTGGACACGTTGGTGAAGATGCCGTCGGATGAGACGGCCGAGGCGGCGCCCGCCTGTTTGAGGAACGCGGCCTGGGCGGCGGCCGGTTTCCAGCCGGAGTGGCCCGCGTCGTAGTAGACCCGGGCCTTCGGGTTGGCGGCCTTGAGGACGCGGCCGGCGCGGGCCAGCGAGGCGAAGCGGTCGGCCCGCACGCCCGCCGAGAGGCAGTCGGCCTGGGCGATCGAGTCGGGCTCCAGGATGACGACGACCTCGTCGGAGCCGAGGCCCGCCGCGAAGTTGTCGATCCACCCGTCGTACGCGGCGAGGTCACTCGCCCCGCCCTGGGAGGCGCCGCCGCAGTCGCGCTGCGGGATGGCGTACGGCACGACGACCGGGACCCGGCCCTCGGCCACGGCGCCCGCCGTCACCGCCCTGACCCGCGCGGTGATGGTGGCCGGTGTGAAGTCCGCGAACCAGACGGCGGCCGGGCGGTCGGCTATGCGGGACTCGATGACCGTGCGCCGGGAGTCGCCGGGATGGGACGCGACCCAGTCGAGGACCTGGGACTCGGGGTGGCGGTAGAGACGGACGGGGGCGGCCACGGCCTCCTGCTTCGGTTCGCTCCTGGCGGGCGTCGGGCTCCGCTTCACGGCAGCGGACTTCGACGGAGACGGCGAGGCCGACGTCGGCGTGGGCGACGGAGCCGGTACGTCGGGCGGTGGCAGCAGCAGGCTGGGCGATCGGGTCACCAGCGGTTCGGCGTCGTCGGAGGGACGTCCATCGCCGAACGCGGACATCATCCCCGTCACCGCGCCGACCGCCGCGACGAGCGAGGCGGCCGCGACCATGGCACCGCGCCGGGCGGCACGCCTGCGCTCGGCCCTGCGTGCGGCCAGGCGCTGACCACGTAAGCCTGACACGTACTGATCCCCCCACTTCCACCCTCCCGCCACGACCGCGTTCCCCCATTCCGGGGAAGTGTCCGGCCCGGCGGCACTCGAGTCAGCCTAGGACTGGGACCCTGCCCCCATGGCGCAGTTGGAACAGTTCGCCCATCGCGTGAACACCGTGGACGCAGTCGTCGCCCGTATGCGTGTGCTGGCGGCGACCCTGCCGGAGCGGGACGGGGTCGCGGTCTTCAACCGCGTCTACCTCGCCGTCACCGAGGAGTTCGACCGGCGCCTGGACACCGGGGAATTCCCCGACGCCGAGGCCGCGATCACGCTGGATGTACGTTTCGCCGAGCGCTATCTGAGGGTGGCCGAGGAGGGGCGCCCGCCCGCCTGTTGGCGGCCGCTGCTGCAGTTCCGGCGCCATCCCGGAGTACGCCCGCTGCAGTTCGCGCTCGCGGGCATCAATGCGCACATCGGACACGATCTGGCCCTGGCCGTCGTGGACACCTGTCGTACGCTGGGCTGCGAACCGGCCGATCTGGAGGATGAGTTCGACCGCGTGGGCGACCTCCTCGTCTCGATGGAGGAGCGCATCCGCGAAGATCTGATGCCGGGCCCCGATCTGCTCCAGATCGCCGATCCGCTCACCCATCTGCTCGGCTCCTGGAGCCTGGAGCGGGCGCGCGACGCCACCTGGTCGGCGGCGCGGGCCCTGTGGGCGCTGCGCGGCCTCCCCGAACTCGCCCAGGAGTTCGGCGACGGCCTCGATGCCGCGGTGGGCCTGGCGGGCCGGATACTGCTCACGCCCCTACGGGACAGATCTGGCCATACCACCGCATAGGACACAGAAATCGACGCCGTACGCGATACGTTGACGATTCAAAGGCCTGATGCAAAGGAGCACAAGCATGGCTACTCGACTGGGTCTGAGTCTTCCTCAAACGCGGCAGTACGACATCGGACGTGATGTGCCGGACGTGGCGCGCGTGGCCGAGGAGATCGGCTACGAGAGCCTGTGGGTGTTCGAGCGCGCCCTGTTCCCCGAGCCCGCGACCCAGGGGCTGTACAACGTGCCGAACCTGCCCTGGCCCGATGCGTACCGCGGCGTCGCCGAACCGCTGGTGACGCTAACCCTGGCCGCGGCGGCCACCCGGCGGGCCCGGCTCGGCACCAGTGTCCTGGTCGCCCCGCTGCACGGCCCGTTCCAGCTGGCCAGGACCCTCGGCACGCTGGACGCGGCGAGCGGTGGCCGGGTCGTGGCGGGCCTCGGCACGGGCTGGTCGCTCGACGAGTACGCCGCCGCGGGGGTGGCGCCGTTCGAGGAGCGCGGCCAGGTCCTGGACGAGATCCTCGACGTGTGCCACGCGGTCTGGGGCCCGGACCCGGTGTCGTACGAGGGCCGCCTGACCAAGATCGCATCGGCGGTCGTCGCCCCCAAGCCCGCCCGGCCGATCCCGATCCTGCTGCCCGCCTTCAGCAAGAAGGCGATGACCCGGCTCGTCGAGCGCGGCGACGGCTGGATGCCGGTGGCCATGGGCGTCGACCAACTCGCCACGCAGTGGCAGCAGTTGCGGGACTTCGCGGCCGAGCGCGGGCGCACCGAGCCGCTCCGGTCGGTGGGGCGGATCAATCTGCAATACACGGCCAAGGCGTACGACGGCACGGACCGCCGGCCCTTCCAGGGCAACATCGACCAGATCGTGACGGACCTCGCGGCGCACGCCGAGGTCGGCCTCGACGAATTCTTCCTCGACTTCGTCGACGCCCCGCGGGACGCCGAGGAGCTCAAGGACCTGGCCGCCGAGGTGTACTCGGCGGCGCGAGCTGCCGGGGTGTGATCCGCCGGCGGACCGGCCCGGCCTCAGTCCTCGGGCAGTTCCACCGGCGCGATCTCGTCGTAGACGTCGCCGGGCCCGGGGTTGGTCGGGTCGGTCGCCCCACCCAGCTGGTGCATGACCCCCCAGACCGCGTTCAGCGCGGTCTGCACGGCGCCCTCGGCCCAGCCGGCCGTCCAGGAGATGTCGTCGCCCGCGAGGAAGATGCCCCGCTTGTCCTCGGGCAGCGCATCCTGCATGAAGTGGGTGAACAGGCGGCGCTGGTAGCGGTAGTGGCCGGGCAGGTTGGCCTTGAACGCGCCCATGAAGTAGGGCTCGTTCTCCCAGGAAACGGTCACCGGGTTGCCGATGATGTGCTTCCTGATGTCGACCTGCGGATAGATCTCGCCGAGCGACTTCAGCATGACCTCCATCCGCTCGTGCGCGGACAGCGGCAGCCACTTCAGGCTGTCGTCGCACCAGGTGTAGGAGAGGCAGATGACGGCGGGCCTGTCCGGGCCGTCGTCCAGGAGGTAGGTGCCGCGGGTCATCCGGTCGGTGAGCGTCATCGACATGACGTCACGGCCGGTCGGATTTCCCCTGTCGTCGACGGCCTTGTCGAGCCAGAAAGGCCGGTCGACAGGCACGAACAGCTTCGAGCTCTCCATGTAGTGCGTCCGCTCGATCGCCGTCCAGTGGTCGATCGGGAAGAGCGAGTCGTCGCAGTCGATCTTCGACAGCAGCATCCAGGACTGGGCGGTGAAGATCGCCGCCTTGTAGGTACGGATGTCGCCGTTCGCGTCCGTCACCGTGATCCGGTTGCCCGCGGTGCGGTGGAGGCGGGTCACGGCGGGCCTCGGGGCCCCTTCGTGCAGCGTGGCCAGCGAGGTCCCGTACGCCCAGTGCACGATCTTCTGCGGCTCACGCTCCCACAGCCGCAGCGGCAGCTGCTGGGAGCCGCCGACGATGCCGCGGTGGTGGTCGTCGGCCTCGGTGTAGACGACACGCAGGATTTCGAGGATCGAGTTCGGGAAGTCGGTGTCCCAGCCTCCCGTGCCGAAGCCGACCTGACCGAAGATCTCACGGTGCCGGAAGGACTTGAAGGAGTCCGACGCGCAGAGGAAGCCGTAGAAGGTCTGGTTGTCGAGCTTCTCGACGAGCTTCGCCCAGATCTCACGGATGCGCGGCACATCGCGCTCGCGCATGGCCTGGTTCATGTCGGAGAAGTCGGCGCCCTCTTCGAGGCAGGCGTTCCAGGCGTTCATCACGTCGCGATAGACCTGCGGCAGGTCGTCGACGGTGGTCGCGTAGTGCGACTCGCCCTTGAGGTCCACGACCGTCGAGGGCGTGGACTCGGCGAGAGGGTTGGGGAACGGCCGGGTCTCCAGGCCCACCAGATCGATGTAGTGCTGGAGGGCGGTGGAGGACGGGGGAAAGCGCATGGCGCCCATCTCGGCGGTGAGCGAGGGGTCGCACCCGTCGAAGCCGACCGTCCGCAGCCGTCCGCCGATCTGGTCGGCCTCGTACACGACGGGCTTGAGACCCATCTTCATCAGTTCGTACGCGGCCACGATGCCGGACAGACCGCCACCGACGACCGCGACCTCGGTACCGAGTTCGGTCGCGGGTATCTGGCCGAGGCCCGCGGGGTGCGCGAGGAAGTCGTCGTACGCGTACGGGAAGTCCGGGCCGAACATGGTGATCGGCGGCTGAGCCGCGTCGGCGTGCTGGACGGCGGTGGGCACCGTGGACGTCATGGGGTACGGACTCCTTGCACGAAATTCAAAGAAAAGACAGGGGGGTCAGACCAGCGAGCCGTAGAGGCCGGGGCGGCGGTCCTGCAGATACGGGTTCGCCGCACGGGAGGCCGCGAGGAGGACGGGGTCCGCGTCGGCGAGGACGAGTTCCTCGGCGCGTCCGGCCCGGGTGCGGGCGACCCCGTCGGGCCCGGCCAGCGTGGACAGCCCGACGAACTCGAACTCCCCCTCCGGGCCGACCCGGTTGACGTACGCGATGTACATCTGGTTCTCGAAGGCGCGGACCGGCACGACGGACTCGGCGACGAACTGGAAGGGGTGCATCTGCGCGGTCGGTACGACGAGGAGGTCGGTGCCCGCGAGGGCGTGCGCCCGGACGTTCTCCGGGAACTCGACGTCGTAGCAGATCATCAGGCCGACGCGGAGGCCGTTCAGCTCGGCCTGGACGACCGGCTGGTCCCCGGGCGTGAAGTGGTCGCGCTCGAAGCAGCCGAAGAGGTGGGTCTTGCGGTAGTTCGCGAGCCTCGTGCCGTCGGCGGAGATGAGCTGCACGGAGTTGTAGACCCTCCCCCCGCCTTCGGTCTCGCTTCGCTCACCGGAGCGCTCGGGGTAGCCGTAGGCGACGGCGATGCCGTGGCGGGTGGCGATCTCGGCGATCGCGTCCGCCGAGTCTCCGTCGGCGGGCTCGGCGAGGCGGGCGATGTCGTCGCCGATCGCGTACCCGGTGAGGAACATCTCCGGCGCCGCCAGCAGCCCGGCACCCGCGGCGGCGGCACGGCCCGCGGCCTCGTCGAGGACCTTGAGGTTCTCGACGATCGAACCGGGGCGGCCGGGGCTCTGGAGCAGGGCTGTGCGCATGCGTGTTCCTCACCGGTACGGAGGGGTTGGGGGGCCAGATAGACGGTACGGTCGGCAGTCACGACCGGACAAGAAGCACCCGTTGCGCGCCGACGAACGATTCATTGCGTCCACCGCGGCCCCGGCAGCGATTCGTTGTGCGCCCGGCCCGACAGGGGCGCGACCAGCCACCACCGACCCGCAACCGCCGACGCCCCCCGGAGCACCCCCTACGTGGGCGACCCGGAAGAAAACCTCCGCAGCAACGGCGACAGCACCAGCACGGACTTGGTCCGCTCCACGAACGGCTCTCCCGCAATCCGCTCCAACACCCGCTCAAAATGTCGCATATCGGATGCGAATACCTGAACGACCGCATCCGCCTCACCCGTGACGGTGGACGCGGCCACGACCTCCTGGTACCGCTCCAGGCCCCGCTGGATGGTCTCCGGCGAGGTGTTGCGTCGGCAGTAGATCTCGACGAACCCCTCGGTTTTCCAGCCGAGCGCCGCCGGGTCGACCCGTACGGTGAAGCCGGTGATGGCCCCGGTGGCGCGTAGCCGGTCCACGCGCCGTTTCACGGCGGGCGCGGACAGGCCGACCAGTTGCCCGATGTCCGCGTAGGAGCGGCGGGCGTCCTCGGCGAGGGCGTGCACGATGCGTTCGTCGAGATCGTTCAGCACTGCGGGTGGTTCACTTCACTTCTGATACGGCTGTTACAGCAAGACGGGCACGGCGAAAGCCGTACAGGAAGTAGAACACGAGACCCGCGGCCATCCAGCACCCGAAGACGACCCAGGTCACGGTGTCGAGGCTGAACATGTCGTACGCGCAGAAACCGAAGCCCAGGACGGGCAGAACCGGCCCGAACGGGGGGGGTCGTTTCAACGCCCCGCGGACGTCAGGTGCGCCCACCGCATGCGCACGGCCCCCAGTTCTCCCGGCGGGCGGGACAACGGGGGCCGTATGCAAGGGAGTTGCGTCAGCTCCAACTGGCGTGCAGCGGCTTGCCCTCGGCGTAGCCCGCAGCGCTCTGGATGCCGACGACCGCCTTCTCGGCGAACTCCTCGAGGGAGCCCGCGCCGGCGTAGGTGCAGGAGGAGCGGACGCCCGCGATGATCGAGTCGATCAGGTCCTCGACGCCCGGACGAGCCGGGTCCAGGAACATGCGGGAGGTGGAGATGCCCTCCTCGAAGAGGGCCTTGCGGGCGCGGTCGTACGCCGACTCCTCGCTCGTGCGGTTGCGGACCGCGCGCGCGGACGCCATGCCGTACGACTCCTTGTACAGACGCCCGTCGGCGTCCTGATGGAGGTCGCCGGGGGACTCGTACGTCCCGGCGAACCAGGAGCCGATCATGACGTTGGAGGCGCCGGCGGCCAGCGCCATGGCGACGTCGCGCGGGTGGCGGACACCGCCGTCGGCCCACACGTGCTTGCCGTACTTCCTGGCCTCGGCGGCGCATTCCAGGACGGCGGAGAACTGCGGTCGGCCGACGCCGGTCATCATGCGGGTGGTGCACATGGCGCCTGGGCCGACCCCGACCTTGATGATGTCCGCGCCCGCCGCGACGAGGTCGCGGACGCCTTCCGCCGCGACGATGTTGCCCGCGACGATCGGGACCTGCGGGTCCAGCGCGCGCACGGTCCTGATCGCGCTGATCATCGACTCCTGGTGGCCGTGCGCCGTGTCGATGACGAGCGTGTCGGCTCCCGCGTCGAGCAGCTGCTTGGCCTTGCTCGCGACATCGCCGTTGATCCCGACGGCCGCGGCGATGCGCAGCTTGCCGTCGGCGTCGGTGGCCGGGGTGTAGAGCGTGGCCCGCAGGGCGCCCTTGCGGGTGAGGATGCCGGCGAGCTTGCCGTCCTTGTCGACGGCGGGGGCGTAGCGGCGGTTGGCGTGGTCGAGCTGGTTGAAGGCCTCGCGCGGCTCGATGTCCGCGTCGAGCAACAGCAGGTCCCGGGACATGACCTCGGTCAGCTGCGTGAAGCGGTCCACGCCGGTGAGGTCGGCGTCGGTGACCACGCCGACCGGGCGGCCGTCCTCGTCCACGACGACGCCCGCGTTGTGCGCGCGCTTGGGCAGCAGTGCCAGAGCGTCGGCGACGGTCTGGTGGGGGGCGAGGACGATCGGGGTGTCGAGGACCAGGTGGCGTCCCTTGACCCAGGAGATGACCTCGGTGACGACCTCGATCGGGATGTCCTGCGGGATGACGACGAGGCCACCTCGGCGGGCTATGGTCTCGGCCATCCGTCGGCCCGCGATCGCGGTCATGTTGGCGACGACCAGCGGGATCGTGGTGCCCGTGCCGTCCGGGGCGGTGAGGTCCACACTCTGCCGCGAGCCGACCGCGGAGCGGCTGGGAATCATGAAGACGTCGTCGTACGTCAGGTCATAGGGGACCGGAGCTGAATCTACGGGCCGTCCCGTACCGGGCTCAAGAAAACGCATGAGTCTCACATTTTCACGCGAAACGATGCAGGTCACTCCCACAGAGACACAACAAAACACCCCCGCCGTCGTGTGGTCCTCCAAAGCGGAGGTGCGGGGGCTCCGGTGCCGACAGGGAACCTGCCTTACGTCGAAACGTTACCCGAGTGGTCGCACGGCCCGCGAGCCGGGAACCCTCCCGGTCAGTCTCGGCGACCGCTCCGCCGCGTGCATCGGATACCGCTGTCGTCGAGGTTGCCGGCGCCCGCTAGCGGGCCGCGCCCCCGAGGACGAGCACCACGGTGAGCGTCTCCGTCCGGTCCACCGCCTCGGCGAACACGTCCTGCGCGATCCCCCACTCGTCCGGCCGCGCCTTCGCATACGGCCGCCAGCCCCGTACGACGACCAGCAGTCCCTGCTCGACGGCACCTTCGGGCCAGACGGAGTGGTCGCTCAGGGAGTCGGCGAGCGCGTCCCAGTTGCGGCCGAACCAGTCGGGCAGCTGAAGGGCACGGGCGCAGCGGTCCATCAGGCCCGCCTTGTCCGTGACCCCGTCGAGGTCCAGCGTGACCGTGTACCGATCCGCCGGGTCTTGCGTCATCTCAACACCGCCCTGAACGAGTTGTAGTGATCGTCGGTGTAGTAGATCTCACCGCCCTGCCCGGTGACAATGCGGCGGGCTCCGCGATCGCGCTCACCGGGGGTTTTGACCGTGTACTCGCGGTAATAGCCGCGTGGGTGCTTCGGCAGCAGTCGCTCGAAGTTGCCGAAGACGGCGCCGTCCCTGGCGTACGGGAAGGGGCCGCCCTTGTCGATGAGGGCGAGGGTCTCGCGGGCTTCAGCGGGAAGCCGGGCCGCGGTGACCGTCCGCATGCCGCCGACCCAGGACGGGGTCGACACGGCCGAAGCCGTGGCTGAAGGGGTGCCGGCGGTACCGGGATCCGTCGACGAGCAGCCCGTCAGCAGGACCGTCAGACAGACGACCAGAAGGCCCGCGCGTACGCGGGGGCCGGACCGCAGCAACATGACGCCGATGCTGCCACGCCCGTCCCCTCGCGGCGCGCCGTACAAAGCCCTCACGGCACTCCGTGGGCCAAGCCCTCACGACGCGCCCCGTACAGAACCGTTCACGACGCGTCGTACGCAACCCTCAGGGCCCGTCCGGGTCCGCCCGGTTCAGTGCGGGGCGCGGCGCGGGGCCCGCCGCCATCAGGTAGTCCGCCGCCGACGTGTCCGTCACCAAGCTCGTCACGAGCCCGGACCGCAGCACCGCGTCGATGGCGGCCGCCTTGCGCTGTCCGCCCGCGATCGCGACGACCTCGGGGATGCGCCGCAGCCGGTCCGCCTCGACCGTGATGCAGCGCTCGCCCAGGTCCCTGCCGACGCGTCGGCCCTCAACGTCGAAGAGGTGCGCGGACATCTCGGCGGCCACGCCGAGGGTCGCGTAGTGGGAGCGCTCGTCCTCGGTGAGCATGTCGTGCACCGTCGAGATGCCGGGCTCCCAGGAGCCGATGGAGACGCAGGCGACGGTCACCTTGTCGAAGTACTCGAAGGCGCGCGCGATCCCTGTCTGGTTGCGCAGCGCGGCCGCGGTGGCCGCGTCGGGCAGCAGCATCGGCGCGTAGATGGGGTGGGCGTCCCCGCCCGACACCTGGGCGGCCCGCCGCACCGCCTCCACCGAGCCGCGCTCGGCGGTCCCGGCGTCGTACACACCCGTCAGCTGTACCACCGTGCACGGCGGGAGCCGGTCGAGGGCCGCCGCCATGTGAATGGTGGAGCGGCCCCAGGCCAGGCCGAGCACATCGCCTTCGTTGACCAGCTCACCGAGCAGGTCGGCGGCCACTTCGCCGAGGTTCTCGGGGTCGGGCGACGTCTCCTCGGCCTCGGCCGGGGATTCGACCACCACAGCGTGCCGAAGGCCGTAGCGGGCGCGCAGCGCGTCGGAGCGCTCCGCGTCCAGCTCGGCCGGCACACGGATCTCGATCCGCACGAGATCACGCTCGAGAGCGGTTTCCAGTACCCGGGCCACTTTGAAGCGGCTGACGCCGAACTCCTCGGCGATCTGGATCTTGGATTTGCCCTCGAGGTAGAAGCGGCGGGCCATGGCCGCCGCCTGCACCAGCTCAGCGGGTCCCATCCGCATGGCTGACCGGCCCGCCGACATACCCGACACGGCGATCTCCTCACTTCTGTTCACACTGTGGGTTCGCCGTTCATCCTTGCAGATCCGGCGTACTTGATCAGCCCTGATGGGCGGCGTTCACGTTCCCTTGGTTCAGTGGTCGCACGCCCACGCCGCGGATGCCGTCGCGGCCTGAGCCTGGGTGCGCAATGCACGTACCGCCTGGGCCGGGTCCGCGGCGCCGTACACCGCTGAACCGGCGACAAAAACGTCCGCGCCCGCCTCGGCGCACCGCTCGATGGTGGAGGCCGACACACCGCCGTCGACCTGGAGCCACAGCTCAAGACCGTGCTTGCCGATCAACTCACGGGTGCGGCGGATCTTCGGCAGCATGATGTCGAGAAACGCCTGGCCGCCGAAACCGGGCTCGACCGTCATGATCAGCAGCATGTCGAGCTCGGGGAGCAGATCCTCGTACGGCTCGATCGGGGTCGCGGGCTTGAGCGCCATGGAGGCGCGGGCGCCCTTGGCCCGGATCTCGCGGGCGAGCCGCACCGGCGCGGCGGCGGCCTCGGCGTGGAAGGTGACGGAACCGGCACCCGCTTCCACGTACTGGGGCGCCCACCGATCGGGGTCCGCAATCATCAGATGGCAGTCCAGCGGTGTGTCCGTCGCACGGGCCAGGGACTCTACGACCGGTACACCGAGCGTGAGGTTCGGTACGAAATGGTTGTCCATGACGTCGACATGGAGCCAGTCCGCCCCTTCTACCGCCCTTGCCTCCTCGGCAAGACGGGCGAAGTCGGCGGACAGGATGCTGGGGTTGATCTGCACGGCCATGCCCCAAGCCTGCCATGTCCCGGACCGGTTGCTCTCCCCGGTCCAGGACTGGGCCGTTCCGCGGAGGTACGGGCCCGGGGTTCTGCGGACATACGGGCTCGGGCGGCTCGACGCCGCGGGCGGTTTTGCCCCTGCGCCGCCTTCGCGCCTTCGCCCCCTTCGCCGCCTGGAAATCAGGCGGTCCGCCGGATCAGCGCCAGGTACATGGCGTCCGTCCCGTGCAGATGCGGCCACAGCTGTACGTCGGGGCCGTCGCCCAGCGCCGGTACGTCCGGCAGGAGCGGGCGGGCGTCCAGCAGCTCGGTGTCGCCGTCGTAGTGCTTGAGCACGTCGTCGACGACCGCGCGGGTCTCGGCGAGGTGCGGCGAGCAGGTCGCGTACCCGACGACACCGCCGACCCGCACCGAGTCGAGCGCCGTGCGCAGCAGCCCGCGCTGCAGCGGTGCGAAGCCTGCCAGATCCTCGGGGCGGCGCCGCCAGCGGGCCTCGGGACGACGGCGCAGCGCGCCCAGCCCCGTACAGGGCACATCCATGAGCACCCGGTCGAAGGTGCCGGGCAGCCACGGCGGACGGGTGCCGTCGGCGGCGATGACCTGGTACGGCCCGGGGTTCCCAGCGAGCGCCTTCGCGACGAGCCCGGCCCGGTGCGGCTGCTTCTCGGAGGCGAGCAGCACGGCGCCGCGTTCGGCGGCGAGCCCGGCCAGCATGGCGGCCTTGCCGCCGGGTCCGGCGCAGCCGTCCAGCCACGCCTTGTCGGGTCCGTCGAGCGGCGCGTTCGCGAGGGCGAGCGCCACCAGCTGGCTGCCCTCGTCCTGGACGCCCGCACGGCCCCCCCGTACGGCGTCGATGGCACCCGGCTCGCCGCCCTCGGTCAGTCGCACGGCGTACGGCGACCAGCGACCGGGCAGCGCGGACTCGTCCCCGAGTACGTCGAGCAGTTCGTCGGCGGTGGAGCGTCCGGGCCGGGCGACGAGCGTCACCTCGGGCCGCTCGTTGTCGGCCTCCAGCAGATCCTCGATCCCGGCCCGCCCGCCGCCCAGCGAGTCCCACAGCGCGGAGACGACCCACCGCGGATGCGAGTGCACGACGGCGAGATGGTCCTCCGGGTCCGCGTCGTAGGGCGGCGCGACCTGTTCCAGCCAGCCGTTCAGGTCGTGTTGCGCGACCTTGCGCAGCACGGCGTTGACGAACTTGGCGCGCCCGTCACCGAGCACGACCCGGGCGAGCTCCACGGAGGCGGAGACGGCGGCATGGGTCGGGATGCGCGTCCCGAGCAGCTGGTGGACGCCCAGGCTGAGCACATCCAGCACCGGCGGGTCGACCTCGCGCAGCGGCCGGTCGACACAGGCCGAGATGACGGCGTCGTACGTGCCCTGGCGGCGGAGCGTCCCGTACACCAGCTCGGTCGCCAGCGCCGCGTCCCGTCCGTCGAAGTCGCCCTTCTCGCGCGCCTTGCGCAGCAACGGCGGCAGGACGAGGTTCGCGTACGCGTCCCGCTCGTCCACGGCCCGCAGCGCCTCGAAGGCGAGCATGCGGACCGGGTCCTTCTGAGGACGGCGGTAGGGCTTGCCGGGCTTGTGCGGCCGACGGGACTGCTCACTCACGAAAAAGGTGCTCCGGATCCAGGAAAAAAGGTGCGTCTATCAGCGTACGCCGCGAGGTTCGTGCCCGGCGGTGACGGTGTCGGGGCCGGCGGTGGTTCAGGCCCCGAGGCGCTCCCCGGAGACGATGCGCACCCCGCGCGCCCAGTCCGCGGCGCGCATCGGCTTCTTGCCCTGGGCCTGGACCCAGAGCAGTTCGACGGCGCACGAACCGGTCCCGACGTACACGTTGTTCTTGCCGACGGACAGCTCGCCCGGGGCGAGGTCGGTGCGCTCGGGCACGGGCGCGGCGTGGATGAGCTTCAGCCGCTCGCCGCGGAAGGCGGTCCACGCGCCGGGCGCGGGGGTGCAGCCGCGCACGACCCGATCGACCCGCAGCGCCGGTGCGGACCAGTCGATGTGCGCGTTCTCGACGGTGATCTTCGGCGCCAGGGTGACGCCGTCGGTCGGCTGCGGTACGGCCTTCAGGGCGCCGTCCTCGATGCCGTCCATCGTCGCGACGAGCAGCCCGGAACCGGCGAAGGCGAGCCGGGTGAGCAGGTCCCCGCTGGTGTCGGTGTGCCGGATCTCCTCGGTGACGGTTCCGTACACGGGCCCCGAGTCGAGCCCCTCCTCGATGAGGAAGGTGGAAGCCCCGGTGATCTCGTCCCCCGCCATGATCGCGTGCTGGACGGGGGCGGCTCCGCGCCAGGCGGGAAGCAGCGAGAAGTGGAGATTGACCCACCCATGGACGGGAACGTCGAGGGCGACCCGAGGCAGCAGCGCACCGTACGCCACCACAGGGCAGCAATCGGGTCCGATCTCCCGCAGCCGCGCCAGGAATTCCTCGTCCCGCGGCTTGACCGGCTTCAGCACTTCGATCCCGGCCTCCTCCGCCCGCTCGGCGACCGGACTCGCGACAAGCCGCCGTCCCCGCCCGGCCGGCGCATCGGGCCGGGTGACAACAGCGGCCACCTCATGCCGCCCGGAGGCGATCAGGGCGTCCAGAGCCGGAACGGCGACCTCGGGGGTACCTGCGAAGACAAGCTTCATGGGTGGCGGTTGGCCTCTCGGACGGGAGCTCTTCAGACCCCGCACACGTGCCGGTCCAGGCGGGGTACGGGACAGCGCACCAGTCTATGCGGCGTGGGGGTGTTGCGGCGTGCGGGCGTTGGGGCTCGAGGGCGTGGGCCTCGATGGCTCGCGACTCGGGCGCTCAGGGGCTCGCCGCTCAGGCACTCAGGGGCTCGCGTTCTCGGCGCACGGGCGCTCTGCGCGCGCCAGGGCCGGACGACCCGCGCGGGCATCCGCGACCCACACCACGGAGCTCGTCACACTTCCATGTCACCCGCAGCAACCGACGGCGACCCCCGCAGGACAATCGGCACCCGGCAACGCACTCGCACGGGCGATCCGGTTGGGAACACCCGAGCCAAGGCCGAAAGCGAGGCGAGTCAAGGCCGCACCGGGGGCGTACGCCCCTACTCGCGCCCCGTGCATATGCCCCTACGCCCCCGCAGCGTGACCACTCACCCGGAAATGCGTTGGTCAAGAGAGAGTTGACCACAAGGGGCCGCAATCGCGGCCCGATCCTTTTCAACGCCGGTTTCGAGAGGCTTGTTCATGGCCGACCACGCAACCCACGACGCCCAGGCTCGGGCCAGCCTGCACTTGCTGGTGCGGGACATCGAGCGGGTCCGCCGGCAGGTGGACGCACTGCGCACGCTCACCGCCCAACTGGGCAACGTCTATCGCCCGCGCCGCTCCGGCCCCTCCACGGGCTTCGTCGTCTACGGACGCGCCCCCGCCCCGACCGTCCGCCTCGCCCAGGAGCTGCGGGACAGCGTCGAGACCCTGGTCACGGCCGCCGTGGACTTCGACCGCTCACTGGGCTTCTCGTGGGACGCGGTCGGCTCGGCACTCGGGGTCACCAAGCAGGCGGTGCACCGCCGTTACGGCGCCCGCCGCGCCGCCGCCCAGGCCGCCGCCGATGCCGAGCGCGCCACGGAGACGTCGGGCACCCGCGCGGTAACCGTCAACACCGGCATTCCCACCGTCCCGACGGTCCCCGCGGCCCGCTCCATGCCGACCCAGCCGACGGCGGGCAGCCCCACGCTCCGCGACGAGGTCAGGCCCACGGCGTTCCCGGGCCCACGCAACGGCTGACCCACTTTCGGCCTGCCTCTCGGAGCCACCGAGCCCCGGGAGGCAGCCCCTTGCTCACGCCTCCGCTCATGTCCCGGCGTCACCCGATGTCCGGCGGATCGATCCGAATCCGTACGGGCTCGCTCCCCCCACGCGCCATCCGCGCCGCCTGCGCGGCCTTCAACGCGGCCGCCAGCGCCGCGCCACTGCCCGGGGGCACCCGAACGAGCGCCCGCTCCCACTGCTCCCCCGGAGGCGGCGCCCCCACCCGACGCGGCCGCCCGGCATCCGTGACAGGCAACGGCACGGGCCCCAACACCTCGGCGTCACCGGGAAGTTCAACCACGGCGAGAAACCCGCCGACAGCCTCCGCCGTCCCCGAGACGGCCGCCATCCGCGACACCGGCGGAAACCCCAACTCGGCCCGCTCGGCGAGCTCCCGCACCGCGTGCCCGACCGGATCCCACCGTACGAGCGCCTGCACGGGCCGCAGGGTCGGCTCGGCCACGACCACCACCGTGCCCCCCGCGCCCTGGCCGCGCACGAGCGACGCCGCCCCGATCCACCGCCGCAGCGCGTCCTCGCCGGCCCGCAGATCGGGCCGCGACAGCATCGCCCAGCCGTCGAGGAGCAGCGCGGCGGCGTACCCGCCCTCGGCGACGGGCTCGGCCCCCGGAGTGCTCACGACGAGCGCGGGCGCCCCGGGCACGGTGTCGAGCACTTGCTCCCGCCCCGACGTTCGCACGGGCACGGCCGGGAACGCCCGGCCCAGCTCCTCCGCGGTCCGCCGGGCGCCCACGACCTGCGCCCGCAGCCGGAACCCGCCGCACTCGGGGCAGTGCCAGGCCGCCTCGTCCCGTCCGCACCACGTACACCGCGGCACCCCGGCGTCCGGCGCCTCCAGCGGCCCGGCACAGTGCCGACAGCGCGCGGGCGCCCGGCACTGCGCACAGGCCATCCGCGGTACGTACCCACGCCGCGGCACCTGCACCAGGACCGGCCCGTGCCGCAGCCCCTCTCTCACCACCTGCCAAGCCATCGTCGGCAGCCGGGCGGCCCGCGCGGCCTCGTCCCGGGCGAGGTCCCCGTCCCCCACGGTCCGTACGAGCGGCGCCGCCTCCCGCACCTGCTCCCGGTCCGCGATCAGCGGCAGCGCCCAGCCGCTCTCGACCAGCTGCGCGGCCTCGACGGTGCAGCCCCAACTGCCCAGCAGGAAGGCGCACTTGTCATGGGCCGCCCGCAGTAGCAGCACTTCCCGCGCATGCGGCTGCGGCGCGTGCGGTTCACTGTGGCTGTCGTCCCCGTCGTCCCAGATGGCGACCAGCCCCAGATCCCGCACGGGCGCGAACATGGCGGCCCTGGTCCCCACCACGGCCCGTACGGACCCACGGCGCACGGCGAGCCACTCCCGATACCGCTTCTCGGGCCCGGCCTCGGCGGTGAGCACCGCGTGCCGCCCCTCCCCCAGCAACGAGGTCAGCGCGGCGTCCACGCGGGACACGGCCCGACCGTCCGGCACGACGACGAGCGCGCCGCGCCCCGAGGCGAGCGTCGCGGCCACGGCTCGCGCCAGCTCCTCGGCCCAACCGGGACCCGGCAGCGCGTTCCACACGGCCCGCGGCGCCCCACCCGCGGCGAGGGATTCCAGAAAGGCCGCCCCCCGCCCGTACCGCACCCAGGACCCGACCGCGGGCACGCCGGGAGGGGGAAGCGGCGGGGGTGAGGGCTTCCCCTCTGCTCGCGCGCTGCGCGGCGGCAGGGCGAGCTGCAGCACATCGGCGAGACTGCCCGCGTACCGATCGGCGACGGCCCGCGCGAGCCCCAGCAGCTCCGGCCCGAGCACGGGTTCGGGAGACACCACCTGGGCCAGCGCGGCGAGCGGGCCGGAGTAGTCGGACTCGGCCAGCCGCTCGACGAGAAACCCGTCGATCAGCCCGCCGCCCTCACGCCGCCCGTCCCGCACCCGATGCCGCCCGGCCCCGAACCGCACCCGGACCCGGACGCCCGGCTGCGCATCGGCGTCAAGCTCCTCGGGCACGGCGTAATCGAAGTACCGATCAAGATGCAGGACGCCCTTGTCGACGAGCACGCGCGCGACAGGCAACTCCTTGGCGAGTGCCGCCCCCCGCCAGGTCCGCGGCTTCGCCTTGGGCGCCCTGGCCTGCCGCACACCCTCTCGAATCAACGCAAGCTGCTCGGGCGGCGCACCCTCCGTGCCGCCCTCTCCCCGCCCATTCACGCTGCTCACACCACCATTCCTACCAGAGCGCACTGACACCGCCGCGAGCCCGAGATCCAGCGCGATCACCCGCGCGAGATCCGGCCCACGACGAGCCTGATCGCGCTGACCGTGGGGTCTGGCGGGGGGGCAGAGAAGGGTTCCGTCCTGCTGAGGACGGGGAGAGGCACGGCAGGTGACACAGCGAGGCCCGGCACCCCCGAGGGGCACCGGGCCTCACCACAAAACCGCAAGGACTACAGGCCGACAGCCTTGCGCAGCGCCTCCACACGGTCCGTCCGCTCCCACGTGAAGTCGGGCAGCGCCCGCCCGAAGTGGCCGTACGCGGCCGTCTGGGAGTAGATCGGGCGCAGCAGGTCGAGGTCGCGGATGATGGCCGCCGGGCGAAGGTCGAAGACCTCGGTGATGGCGGTCTCGATCTTCTCGGCGTCGACCTTGGCGGTGCCGAAGGTCTCGACGAAGAGACCGACCGGCTCGGCCTTGCCGATGGCGTAGGCGACCTGGACTTCGCAACGGGAGGCGAGGCCCGCGGCGACCACGTTCTTCGCGACCCAGCGCATCGCGTAGGCGGCGGAACGGTCGACCTTGGACGGGTCCTTGCCGGAGAAGGCACCACCGCCGTGGCGGGCCATGCCGCCGTACGTGTCGATGATGATCTTGCGGCCGGTGAGGCCGGCGTCGCCCATGGGGCCGCCGATCTCGAAGCGGCCGGTCGGGTTGACGAGGAGGCGGTAGCCCTCGGTCTCCAGCTTGATGCCGTCGTCGAGGAGGGCCTTCAGCTCCGGCTCGACCACGAACTCGCGGATGTCGGGCGCGAGCAGGGACTCCAGGTCGATGTCGCTCGCGTGCTGCGAGGAGACGACGACCGTGTCCAGGCGGACCGCCTTGTCGCCGTCGTACTCGATGGTGACCTGGGTCTTGCCGTCGGGGCGCAGGTACGGGATGGTCCCGTTCTTGCGGACCTCGGAGAGGCGACGGGAGAGGCGGTGCGCGAGGTGGATCGGGAGCGGCATCAGCTCCGGGGTCTCGTCCGTCGCATACCCGAACATCAGGCCCTGGTCGCCGGCGCCCTGCTTGTCCAGCTCGTCCTCATCGCCCTCGACACGCTGCTCGTACGCCGTGTCGACGCCCTGCGCGATGTCCGGAGACTGCGAGCCGATCGACACGGACACGCCGCAGGACGCTCCGTCGAAGCCCTTCTTCGACGAGTCGTAGCCGATCTCCAGGATCTTGTCGCGGACCAGCTGGGCGATCGGCGCGTACGCCTTGGTCGTGACCTCTCCGGCCACGTGCACCAGGCCGGTCGTGATCAGCGTCTCCACGGCGACCCGGGACTTCGGGTCCTCGCGCAGAAGCGCATCGAGAATGGTGTCGCTGATCTGGTCAGCGATTTTGTCGGGGTGACCCTCGGTCACGGACTCCGAGGTGAACAGGCGACGGGACACAACGCTCCCTGTGGTTGCAGCGGCTGCTGGCTGATCATTGGCGGACGGGACGGGAGCTGCGCCCGGCATCGTCCGAGAACAGTTTATCGGTCACGCTCGCCCGCAGGCTCCCTTGTCTCGCTTCTCGGAAGCGCTGTGACCTGCGGCACGCGCATTCTGCGCCATGACGACCGGCTTCCACCAGTGCCGTCACGCCAGATTTCGCGCGGATGGAGGCATCCGTTGAGGCGAATGAGACATTCACCGCAGGCGGGGTGTCACCAGATCCCACACGGTCTCGGCCAGAGCTTCCTTGGGCCCGTACGGCACCGGAGTCTCGCTGCCGTCAGCGCCGAGAACCACCGCCTCGTTCTCCTCGGAACCGAAGGTCTTGCGCTCCCCCACCTCGTTCACGACGAGGAGGTCACACCCCTTGCGCTCCAGCTTCGTACGACCGTTGGCGAGGACGTCGTCCGTCTCGGCGGCGAAGCCGACGACCACCTGGCCGGGGCGCGGACGGTCCGCGGAGATCTCCGCGAGGATGTCCGGATTCCGGACCAGAACGATCGGCTCCGGTTCCTGGCCGTCCTTCTTCTTGATTTTTCCGGCCGCGTACGTACCCGGGCGGAAGTCCGCCACCGCCGCCGCCATCACCACGGCGTCGGCGTCCGAGGCCGCCTTCAACACCGCCTCGCGCAGCTGCACGGCCGTCCCGACCTGGACGACGTCCACGCCCGCCGGGTCCGGCAGCCCGGTGTTCGCGGCGATCAGCGTGACCCGGGCGCCCCGCGCGACCGCCGTGCGCGCCAGCGCGTACCCCTGCTTGCCGGAGGAGCGGTTGCCGAGGAAGCGGACCGGGTCGAGGGGCTCGCGGGTGCCGCCCGCACTCACGACGACGTGACGGCCGGCGAGATCCGGCTCGGTCACGCCCCGGGCGAGCACGCGGCGACAGACCTCGAAGATCTCCGCGGGGTCGGGCAGTCGCCCCTTGCCGGTGTCCACACCGGTGAGGCGCCCCACCGCGGGCTCGATGACCACGGCGCCGCGGCGGCGCAGCGTAGCCACGTTCTCCTGGGTCGCCGGGTGCTCCCACATCTCGGTGTGCATGGCGGGCGCGAAGACGACCGGACAGCGGGCGGTGAGCAGGGTGTTCGTGAGGAGGTCGTCGGCCAGGCCATGGGCCGCCTTGGCGAGCATGTCGGCCGTCGCCGGGGCCACGACCACCAGGTCCGCGTCCTGCCCGATGCGGACATGCGGGACCTCGTGGACGTCCGACCAGACCTCGGTGGACACGGGGTGGCCGGAGAGCGCGGACCAGGTGGCCGCGCCGACGAAGTGCAGTGCGGACGCGGTGGGTACGACGCGTACGTCATGGCCCGACTCCGTCAGCCTGCGCAGCAGCTCACAGGCCTTGTACGCGGCGATGCCACCGCTGACCCCCAGCACGACCTTCGGCTTGTCCACCGGGCCTCCCCACACTCGAAAACGTACAACCCCATGCTGCATCACTGCGTGGGACGACCTCCGCGCCCCCGAGCAGACCACAGGCCCGACAGTCGAGCTGCCGGGCCTGCGATGAGCAAGAAATGATTACTGCGCGGGGCCCTCGACGGCCTCCGACGTCAGCAGACCCGCGTTGATCTCGCGCAGGGCGATCGAGAGCGGCTTCTCGTGGACGTGGGTGTCGACGAGCGGACCGACGTACTCGAGGAGACCCTCGCCGAGCTGCGAGTAGTACGCGTTGATCTGACGGGCGCGCTTGGCCGCGTAGATCACGAGGCTGTACTTCGAGTCGGTGGCCTCGAGGAGCTCGTCGATCGGAGGGTTGATGATGCCCTCGGGAGCAGTGATGGAAGAGGACACGCTCTGCCTTCCGAAAGGTGGAAATTGACCTGAAGGTGACCTAAAGATCAAACAACTTCCATCAAGGCTAGCAGCTCACGCGCCACGTCCTCGACGGAGGTGTTGACCAGGGTGACATCGAACTCGGGCTCGGCCGCCAGTTCGATCTTGGCAGCCTCCAGACGGCGCTCGATCACCTCGGGCGGCTCGGTGCCCCGCCCGGTGAGCCTGCGCACCAGCTCCTCCCAGGAGGGCGGAGCCAGGAACACGAGCAAGGCCTCCGGCATGGACTCGCGAACCTGTCGGGCCCCTTGGAGGTCGATCTCCAGGAGGACCGGCACGCCCGCCTCCAGGTGCTCGATGACGGCCGCGCGGGGCGTCCCGTAGCGGTTGCCGGCGAATTCGGCCCACTCCAGCAGCTCGCCGTTGGCGATCAGCTTGTCCATCTCCTCGTCGGAGACGAAGAAGTAGTGGACTCCGTGCTTCTCACCGGGGCGCGGCCTGCGGGTCGTCGCCGACACCGAGAGCCAGACCTCGGGGTGTTCCTTGCGCATATGAGCGACGACCGTGCTCTTGCCGACCCCTGAGGGGCCGGAGAGCACGGTCAGCCGCGGACGTTCACTCATGCAGCGATTATTCCAGCAATCCCGGTGTGCCCAGGACTCAAGCGCCGGAGCCGCCGAACTCGCGCTCCAGGGAGGCGATCTGGTTCGAGCCGAGGCCGCGCACGCGGCGGCTCTCGGAGATCCCGAGTCGCTCCATGATCTGCTTGGCGCGGACCTTGCCCACGCCCGGCAGGGACTCGAGGAGAGCGGAGACCTTCATCTTGCCGATGACGTCATTCTCCTGACCCTGCTTGATGACCTCGTGAAGCGAGGCACCGGAGTGCTTGAGTCGATTCTTGACCTCGGCCCGCTCCCGGCGAGCCGCGGCGGCCTTTTCGAGCGCGGCTGCGCGCTGTTCAGGGGTAAGGGGCGGAAGAGCCACGCCTACGTCACCTCGGATGTCGAACTGTCGGATACGGACCGGTGAGGAACCTAGTAGCCCCACACCTGGGGAGCTACGAGCAACACGCTTGCCCGTTCTCCCCCACTGCCTTGAGGGCGTGGGAGGTGCCCTCACTCGACGGAGACTAGCGGGCAAGTGCGCCAGAGTCAGCGAGAACAGAGGAAAAGTCCTGGTCAGCCTCCCTGGAGCCGGGCATTTACGACATACTGCCCCGGATTTGAGGATGTATTCAGACTCGGGTCGCTCCGGAGACAGTCATCGGAGGACTGTCGCGCGGCCGTCCGAGCACTCAGGCGGCCGCCACAGCGGCCCTGATCTCCTCCGCGAAGCGGTCCGCGGACTCCCGCAGCGCGAGGACATCGGGACCGTGACGAAGAACACCCCGGCTGACGTTCGGGACGACATTGCGCACCGCCGTACCGAAGACACCCGCGAGATCGGCCGCCGTGGCCCCCTGGGCGCCGATTCCGGGTGCGAGAAGCGGTCCGTTGATGTCCAGGTCGTAGGAGGAGAGATCGCCCAGCGTGGCACCGACGACGGCGCCGAAGGACCCCAGGGGCGTCTCCCCGGCATTCTCGGCGGCCAGATGCCCGAGCATGGTCGCTCCGACGTTGCGGCCGTCCCCGCGGACCGCGTGCTGCACTTCGGCGCCCTCCGGGTTCGAGGTCAGGGCGAGCACGAACAGCCCGGCGCCGCTCTCGCGCGCCAGCTCCACCGCGGGCTTCAGGGAGCCATAGCCCAGATACGGCGACACGGTCAGCGCGTCCGAGAACAGGGGCGCGTCCTTGCGCAGGAAGGTCTCCGCGTACGCGGCCATGGTCGAGCCGATGTCGCCGCGCTTGGCGTCCATCACGACCAGCGCCCCGGCCGCCCGCGCCTGTTCGACCGACTTCTCCAGGACGGCGATGCCGCGCGACCCGAAGCGCTCGAAGAACGCGCTCTGCGGCTTGAGGACCGCGACCCGCTCGGCCAGCGCCTCGACGACGGTGCGGCTGAATCGCTCCAGGCCCGCGAGGTCGTCGTCCAGGCCCCAGTCGGTGAGCAGCGAGGCGTGCGGGTCGATGCCCACGCACAGGGGGCCCCGGTCGTCCATGGCGCGGCGCAGCCGGGCGCCGAAGGGTTCCGGGCTCATGCTGCCTTCCTCACCCATGCCGCCTGCCTCGCTCATGCTGCCTTCTTCACATCGGCGCCGACCGCGTCGGCGAGAGTGGCGTACGGGCTCGTGCGCAGGCGCGCGGCGAGCCCCTTGTGGATGGCGCGGCCCCAGAAGGGACCCTCGTAGATGAAGGCGCTGTAGCCCTGGACCAGCGTGGCGCCGGCCAGGATGCGCTGCCAGGCGTCCTCGGCGTTCTCGATGCCGCCGACGCCCACCAGGGTGATCCGGTCGCCCACGCGCGCGTAGAGGCGGCGCAGCACCTCCAGGGAGCGTGCTTTGAGCGGCGCTCCGGAGAGTCCGCCGGTCTCCTTGACCACGGAGGGTTCGGACTTCAAACCGAGTTCCTCGCGCGCGATGGTGGTGTTCGTGGCGATGATCCCGTCCAGGCCCAGCTCGACGGCGAGGTCGGCGACCGCGTCGATGTCCTCGTCGGCGAGGTCGGGAGCGATCTTGACGAGCAGCGGCACGCGCCGGTCGGTGACCGCGCGGTCGGCAGCTTCGCGGACGGCGCTCAGCAGGGGCCGCAACGCTTCGGTGGCCTGCAGATTGCGCAGGCCGGGCGTGTTCGGCGAACTCACGTTGACCACGAGATAGTCGGCGTGCCGAGCCAGTCGCTCCGTCGACTTCACGTAGTCGCCGACGGCCTCCGCCTCGGGAACCACCTTGGTCTTGCCGATGTTGACGCCCACGACGGTCCTGAACACGGGCGTACGGGCCGCCAGACGCTCGGAGACGGCCGCGGAGCCGTCGTTGTTGAATCCCATGCGGTTGATCAGCGCCCGGTCCGGCACAAGCCGGAACAGCCGCTTCTTGGGGTTGCCGGGCTGCGGCTCCCCCGTGACCGTGCCGATCTCGATGTGGTCGAAGCCGAGCATCGACATCCCGTCGATCGCGACGGCGTTCTTGTCGAAGCCCGCCGCGAGTCCGAACGGGCCGTGCATCCGCAGCCCGAACGCCTCGGTGCGCAGCTCCTTGTGGCGGGGCGCGAGCGCGGCGGCGACGAAGGTGCGCAGGACCGGGATGCGGGCGGCGAGGCGGATCCAGCGGAAGGCGAGGTGATGGGCCTGCTCGGGGTCCATCCGCTGGAAGACGAGGTTGAAAAAGATCTTGTACATGGTGTCCTCACGAAGACATGGAGTCCTCACGAAGAGGGGGACACCGTTTCCGATGTCCCCCTCAGGGCTGCTAGTCGCGGGCCGCGGTCAGATGCTCGGCGTGTTCCTGGAGCGAACGCACGCCCACGTCACCGTGGTTGAGCGCGTCGATGCCCTGGACGGCGGCGGCGAGCGCCTGCACCGTCGTCAGGCACGGGACGGACCGCGCCACGGCCGCCGTACGGATCTCGTAGCCGTCGAGTCGGCCGCCGGTGCCGTACGGCGTGTTGACGATGAGGTCGACCTGGCCGTCGTGGATGAGCTGGACGATGGTCTTCTCGCCGTTCGGGCCCTCGCCCTCGCTCTGCTTGCGCACGACCGTCGCGTTGATGCCGTTGCGCTTGAGCACCTCGGCGGTGCCGGACGTGGCGAGCAACTCGAAGCCATGGGCGACGAGTTCACGTGCCGGGAAGATCATCGAGCGCTTGTCGCGGTTGGCGACGGAGATGAAGGCACGGCCCTTCGTCGGCAGCGGACCGTAGGCCCCCGCCTGGGACTTGGCGTATGCCGTCCCGAACACCGAGTCGATGCCCATGACTTCACCGGTCGAGCGCATCTCCGGGCCCAGCACCGTGTCGACGCCACGTCCGTGGATGTCGCGGAATCGCGACCACGGCATGACGGCCTCCTTGACGGAGATCGGCGCGTCGAGCGGCAGCTCACCGCCGTCACTGGTGGCCGGAAGCAGCCCCTCCGCCCGCAGTTCGGCGACGGTCGCGCCCAGCGAGATCCGGGCGGCGGCCTTCGCCAGCGGCACCGCGGTCGCCTTCGAGGTGAAGGGGACGGTGCGCGAGGCACGCGGGTTGGCTTCGAGGACGTACAGGATGTCGCCCGCCATGGCGAACTGGATGTTGATCAGTCCGCGAACCCCGACGCCCTTCGCGATGGCCTCGGTGGACGCCCTCAGCCGCTTGATGTCGAACCCGCCGAGGGTGATCGGCGGCAGCGCGCACGCCGAGTCGCCGGAGTGGATACCGGCCTCCTCGATGTGCTCCATGACGCCGCCGAGGTAGAGCTCCTCACCGTCGTACAGCGCGTCGACGTCGATCTCGATCGCGTCGTCGAGGAACCGGTCGACCAGGACGGGCCTCGAAGGGCTGATCTCGGTCGACTCGGCGATGTACGAGGACAGCCGCGTCTCGTCGTACACGATCTCCATGCCGCGCCCGCCGAGCACGTACGACGGCCGTACGAGGACGGGGTAGCCGATCTCGTCGGCGATGGCCTTGGCCTCGGCGAAAGTGGTGGCCGTGCCGTGCTTGGGGGCCGGGAGACCGGCCTCGGCCAGGACCCGCCCGAAGGCGCCGCGGTCCTCGGCGGCGTGGATCGCCTCGGGGGGCGTACCGACGACCGGCACGCCGTTGTCCTTGAGCGCCTGGGACAGACCCAGCGGGGTCTGTCCGCCGAGCTGCACGAGCACACCCGCGATCGGACCGGCCAGCGACTCCGCGTGGACGATCTCCAGCACGTCCTCGAGCGTCAGCGGCTCGAAGTACAGGCGGTCGGAGGTGTCGTAGTCCGTGGAGACGGTCTCGGGGTTGCAGTTGACCATCACGGTCTCGTAGCCCGCGTCGCTGAGCGCGAAGGAGGCGTGGACGCAGGAGTAGTCGAACTCGATGCCCTGGCCGATGCGGTTCGGGCCGGAGCCCAGGATGATCACCGCGGGCTTCTCACGCTGCGCGACCTCCGACTCCTCGTCGTAGGAGGAGTAGAAGTACGGCGTCTTCGCCGCGAACTCGGCGGCGCAGGTGTCGACCGTCTTGTACACCGGGCGCACGCCCAGCGCGTGCCGCACCTCGCGCACCACGTCCTCGCGCAGGCCACGGATCTCGGCGATCTGCGCGTCGGAGAACCCGTGCCGCTTGGCCTCGGCGAGCAGCTCCGGTTCCAGCTTGTCGGCGGCGGACAGCTCGTCCGCGATCTCCTTGATCAGGAACAGCTGGTCGACGAACCACGGGTCGATCTTGGTCGCCTCGAAGACCTCTTCGGGGGTGGCGCCCGCGCGGATGGCCTGCATGACGCAGTTGATGCGACCGTCGGTCGGACGGACCGCCTCGGCCAGCAGCTCACCCTTCTCGCCCGGGTCGCCCACGAACGTGAACTGCGAGCCCTTCTTCTCCAGCGACCGCAGCGCCTTCTGCAGCGCCTCGGTGAAGTTGCGGCCGATCGCCATGGCCTCGCCGACCGACTTCATGGTCGTGGTCAGGGTCGAGTCGGCGCTCGGGAACTTCTCGAAGGCGAAGCGCGGGGCCTTCACGACGACGTAGTCGAGGGTCGGCTCGAAGGATGCCGGCGTCTGCTCGGTGATGTCGTTCGGGATCTCGTCGAGCGTGTAGCCGACGGCGAGCTTCGCGGCGATCTTGGCGATCGGGAAGCCGGTCGCCTTGGAGGCGAGGGCCGAGGAGCGGGACACGCGCGGGTTCATCTCGATGACGATGACCCGGCCGTCCTCGGGGTTCACCGCGAACTGGATGTTGCAGCCGCCGGTGTCGACGCCGACCTCGCGGATGACGGCGATGCCGATGTCGCGCAGGACCTGGTACTCGCGGTCGGTGAGCGTCATCGACGGGGCGACGGTGATCGAGTCACCGGTGTGCACGCCCATCGGGTCGAAGTTCTCGATGGAGCAGACGACCACGACGTTGTCGTGCTTGTCGCGCATCAGCTCCAGCTCGTACTCCTTCCAGCCGAGGATGGACTCCTCCAGGAGCACCTCGGTGGTGGGAGACAGGGTCAGGCCCTGACCCGCGATGCGGCGCAGCTCCTCCTCGTCGTGCGCGAAGCCGGAGCCCGCGCCGCCCATGGTGAAGGAGGGCCGGACGACGACGGGGTAGCCGCCGAGGGTCTCGACGCCGTTCAGCACGTCGTCCATGGAGTGGCAGATGACCGACCGGGCGGACTCGCCGTACCCGATCTTCGCGTTCACCGCCTCCACGACGCCCTTGAAGAGTTCGCGGTCCTCGCCCTTGTTGATCGCCTCGACATTGGCGCCGATGAGCTCGACGCCGTACTTGTCGAGGGTCCCGGCCTCGTGCAGCGAGATGGCCGTGTTGAGGGCCGTCTGGCCGCCGAGGGTGGGCAGGAGCGCGTCCGGGCGCTCCTTGGCGATGATCTTTTCGACGAACTCGGGGGTGATCGGCTCGACGTACGTGGCGTCGGCGATCTCCGGGTCGGTCATGATCGTCGCCGGGTTGGAGTTGACCAGGATGACCCTCAGGCCCTCGGCGCGCAGGATGCGGCACGCCTGGGTGCCGGAGTAGTCGAACTCGGCGGCCTGGCCGATGACGATCGGGCCGGAGCCGATGACCAGGACGGACTGGATATCGGTGCGCTTAGGCACGCTGGCCCTCCATCAAGGATACGAAGCGGTCGAACAGGTAGGCGGCGTCGTGCGGGCCCGCTGCCGCTTCGGGGTGGTACTGGACGCTGAACGCCGGCTGGTCGAGGAGCTGGAGCCCCTCGACGACCTGGTCGTTCAGGCAGACGTGCGAGACCTCGGCACGCCCGTAGGGGGTCTCGGACACCTTGTCGAGCGGGGCGTCGACGGCGAAGCCGTGGTTGTGCGCGGTGACCTCGACCTTGCCGGTCGTACGGTCCTGCACGGGCTGGTTGATGCCGCGGTGGCCGTACTTCAGCTTGTACGTGCCGAAGCCGAGGGCGCGGCCCAGGATCTGGTTGCCGAAGCAGATGCCGAAGAGGGGGGTCTTGCGCTCCAGCACCGCCTTGACCACGGTCAGGTCCACGGTGGACGGGTCACCGGGGCCATTGGACAGGAAGAAGCCGTCCGGGTTGACCGCGTACACGTCCTCGACCGTGGCGGTCGCGGGCAACACGTGCACCTCGATGCCACGCTCGGCCATCCGGTGCGGGGTCATGCCCTTGATCCCCAGGTCGAGGGCGGCGACGGTGAAACGCTTCTCCCCGATCGCGGGGACGACGTACGCCTCCTTGGTGGCGACCTCCTCGGAGAGGCTGGCACCGACCATCTCAGGCGCCTGACGCACCTCGGCGAGCATGGTGCCCTCGTCGGGCAGTGCATTGCCGGAGAAGATGCCGACGCGCATGGCGCCGCGCTCGCGCAGGTGCCTCGTCACAGCACGCGTGTCGATGCCGGAGATACCCACGACACCCTGGTTGCGCAGCTCCTCGTCCAGCGAGCGCTGGGCGCGCCAGTTGGACGGCACGCGCGCGGGGTCGCGCACGACGTAGCCGGAGACCCAGATGCGCTTCGATTCGGGGTCCTCGTCGTTGACGCCGGTGTTGCCGACGTGCGGGGCGGTCATCACGACGACCTGGCGGTGGTACGACGGGTCGGTGAGGGTCTCCTGGTAGCCGGTCATGCCGGTGGAGAACACCGCTTCACCGAAGGTCTCCCCCACGGCCCCGTAGGCGCGGCCGCGGAAGATCCGGCCGTCCTCCAGGACGAGTACGGCGGGAACCTTCGCGGCTCCCCTGGTGGAGGTCGTCATCGTGCGCCTTCCGTGTCGATCGTTTCGATGCTCTTGTTGATCAGGCTGTTCAGGGTGTCGACCCACTCGTTGTGCTCGGCCGCGTGGTCGGAGCGGAAGCCGGAGTCGATCAGCTTGTCGCCGTGCGCCCAGGTGACGACGAGCAGACCGCCCTCGCTGAGGACCTTCCCGGCGATGCCCTTGCCGAGCAGGGCCTCGCGCAGTGCTTCGGCCGGGATGAAGAAGTCGGTGGCCCCGGGGCGTACGACGTCCAGTCCCGCGTCCGTCAGCGTGAGCTCGACCCGGCTGCGGGTGCCCAGGCCGTGCGCCACGATGCGGTCCAGCCACTGCCCGGCGGTGGTGGAGCCGTGATAGCGGCCGCTCATGCTCAGTTTCGCCGGACCGAGGTCTTCCGGCGCGGTGGGCAGCTCGGGCAGGTCGCCCTGGAGGGTGCCGCGCCACTTCCAACCCTCGCGCATCAGCCAGTAGACGAGCGCGACGAAGAGGGCGAGGCCGACGAGCCAGCCGATCCGGGCGGCCCAGTCGGTCACTTCGGCCGATTTCTGTTCCGCTGCGAGCAGAGTTACAGGTGTCACGAGAGCTTCCCGTCGATGAGCGTCGCCTTGCCCCGGAGCCACGTGTGTGTCACACGACCCGGCAGCTCACGCCCCTCGTACGGGGTGTTGCGGCTGCGCGAGGCGAAACCCGCGGGGTCCACGGACCCACGGTATTCCGTGTCGACGAGCGTGAGGTTCGCGGGCTCACCAGCCGAGACGGGACGGCCGTGCCCGTCTGCCTGCCCGATCCGCGCGGGCTTGACGGACATACGGTCGGCGACCCCGGCCCAGTCGAGGAGCCCGGTGTCGACCATCGTCTCCTGGATCACTGACAACGCGGTCTCCAAGCCGACCATGCCCATGGCCGCGGCGGCCCACTCGCAGTCCTTGTCCTCGTGCGGGTGCGGCGCGTGGTCGGTGGCGACGATGTCGATGGTGCCGTCGGCGAGCGCCTCGCGCAGGGCCATGACGTCACGTTCGGTGCGCAGCGGAGGATTGACCTTGAAGACCGGGTTGTACGTCCGCACGAGCTCGTCGGTGAGGAGGAGGTGGTGCGGGGTGACCTCGGCGGTGACGTCGATACCGCGGGACTTGGCCCAGCGCACGATCTCGACCGATCCCGCGGTCGAGAGGTGGCAGATGTGGACGCGCGAGCCGACGTGCTCGGCGAGCAGGACATCCCGGGCGATGATCGATTCTTCGGCCACCGCCGGCCATCCCCCGAGCCCCAGCTCGGCGGAGACGACGCCCTCGTTCATCTGGGCGCCCTCGGTGAGGCGGGGCTCCTGCGCGTGCTGGGCGACGACGCCGCCGAATGCCTTCACGTACTCCAGCGCCCGGCGCATGATCACCGCGTCGTCCACGCACTTGCCGTCGTCCGAGAAGACCGTGACCCCGGCCGCGGACTCGTGCATCGCGCCCAGTTCGGCGAGCTTCTTGCCCTCCAAGCCCACGGTGACAGCGCCGATGGGCTGTACGTCGCAGTAGCCGTGCTCCTGGCCGAGCCGGTAGACCTGCTCGACGACACCGGCGGTGTCGGCGACCGGGAAGGTGTTGGCCATGGCGAACACGGCCGTGTAACCGCCGGAGGCCGCCGCCCGGGTACCGGTCAGCACGGTCTCCGAGTCCTCACGGCCCGGCTCACGCAGATGGGTGTGCAGGTCGACGAGGCCGGGGAGCAGCACCTTGCCGTCGGCTTCGACGACCTCGGCACCCTCTTCGGACAGCCCGGTGCCGACCGCCTCGATGACCGCGCCGTCGATGAGTACGTCCTGCTGCTCGCCGCCGAGCACCTTCGCACCACGGATCAGGATCTTGCTCATGGTCTTACTTCTCCTCGGTACGGGTGTGGGTGACGGCGGGCTCATTGCCGCCAAGGAGCAGGTAGAGCACGGCCATGCGGATCGAGACACCGTTGGTGACCTGCTCGACGACCGTGCAGCGGTCGGAGTCGGCGACCTCGGCGGTGATCTCCATGCCGCGGACCATCGGGCCGGGGTGCATCACGATGGCGTGCTCGGGCATCCGCGCCATGCGGTCGCCGTCGAGGCCGTAGCGCCGCGAGTACTCGCGCTCGGTCGGGAAGAACGCGGCGTTCATCCGCTCACGCTGCACGCGCAGCATCATCACCGCGTCGGACTTGGAGAGCGTGCTGTCGAGGTCGTACGAGATCTCGCAGGGCCAGGTCTCGACGCCGACCGGCACCAGGGTCGGCGGGGCGACAAGGGTGACCTCGGCGCCGAGGGTGTGCAGCAGGTCGACGTTGGAGCGGGCGACCCGGCTGTGCAGCACATCGCCGACGATCGTGATGCGCTTGCCGGACAGGTCCTGCCCTATCCCGGCGTCACGGCCGACCAGACGGCGGCGCATGGTGAAGGCGTCGAGCAGGGCCTGCGTGGGGTGCTGGTGGGTGCCGTCACCGGCGTTGATGACGACGGCGTCGATCCAGCCGGAGGTGGCGAGCCGGTACGGGGCTCCGGAGGCGCCGTGGCGGATGACGACGGCGTCGACGCCCATCGCCTCCAGGGTCTGGGCGGTGTCCTTGAGGGACTCGCCCTTCGACACCGAGGAACCCTTGGCGGTGAAGTTGATGACGTCCGCGGAGAGGCGCTTCTCGGCGGCTTCGAAGGAGATCCGGGTGCGGGTCGAGTCCTCGAAGAAGAGGTTGACGACGGTGCGGCCGCGCAAGGTCGGCAGCTTCTTGATCGGCCGGTCGGCGACCCGGGCCATCTCCTCGGCGGTGTCGAGGATCAGGACGGCGTCGTCGCGGGTGAGGTCGGCGGCCGAGATGAGATGACGCTGCATCTGTCAGGCTCCGTAAGGCAGTTCGGTTCGGGAGGCGAAGGTCTGGGGGTGTCCCCAGAGGGCGCAGCCAGGCGCGTGGGCGTGCATGGAGTGCACTCAGGAGGCGTACGTCACAGGCGCACGCCCGCGAGTGGCTGCTACTCCCCGCCCGGGGAGGTCCGCTTCGCACCGAGCAGCACGGTGTCGCGACCGTCCTCCTCGGCGAGCTGGACCTTGACCGTCTCCCGCAACGACGTGGGGAGGTTCTTGCCGACGTAGTCGGCGCGGATGGGCAGTTCGCGGTGGCCCCGGTCGACGAGGACCGCGAGTTGGACGGCGCGCGGGCGTCCGATGTCGTTCAGCGCGTCGAGCGCGGCGCGGATGGTGCGACCGGAGAAGAGCACGTCGTCGACGAGGACGACCAGTCGGCCGTCGATGCCGTCACCGGGGATGTCGGTGCGGGCCAGCGCACGCGGCGGGTGCATACGCAGGTCGTCGCGGTACATGGTGATGTCGAGCGAGCCGACCGGGATCTTGCGGTCGGTGATCTCCTCGAGCTTGGCGGCGAGCCGCTGGGCGAGGAAGACGCCTCGGGTCGGAATGCCGAGGAGCACCACGTCGTCGGCACCCTTGGCGCGCTCGACGATCTCGTGGGCGATGCGGGTCAGCACCCGCGCGATGTCGGGGCCTTCGAGAACGGGCCGCGCATCGGACGCGTACTGCTGGGGGTTCTGCTCTGTGTCCATACGAAACGGACCTCCTTCTCCGCCTCACGGGACGGATCATTAAAGGACGTCGGAATTGCGCCACCCACGGTACCAGTCCGGAAACGTGCCTGATCACCCCCCTTCAGGCCACCACCGGTGACTCCCACGGAAGGGTCGGCCCGGACCGTTCGGCTTGACGGGGAAGAGTAACGCTGCGTAACCTCACAGTGAGTCACCAGAGTCACCAGCCGCGCGGCCGAGCCGCACGTTGATACAGCGTCCGGGGAGCTATATGTCCAGCGAATACGCCAAACAGCTCGGGGCCAAGCTCCGGGCCATCCGCACCCAGCAGGGCCTTTCCCTCCACGGCGTCGAGGAGAAGTCCCAGGGACGCTGGAAGGCGGTCGTGGTCGGTTCGTACGAGCGCGGCGACCGCGCCGTCACCGTGCAGCGCCTTGCCGAACTGGCGGATTTCTACGGGGTCCCCGTGCAGGAGCTGCTGCCGGGCACCACTCCGGGCGGGGCCGCCGAGCCGCCGCCCAAGCTCGTCCTGGACCTGGAGCGTCTGGCGCATGTGCCGGCGGAGAAGGCCGGTCCCCTGCAGCGCTACGCGGCGACGATCCAGTCGCAGCGCGGTGACTACAACGGCAAGGTGCTGTCGATCCGCCAGGACGACCTGCGCACGCTCGCCGTCATCTACGACCAGTCGCCCTCGGTCCTCACCGAGCAGCTGATCAGCTGGGGCGTCCTGGACGCGGACGCGCGCCGCGCCGTCACCCACGAAGAGGGCTGAGCCCTTCGGACAGCTGTGCAGAAACGTGCCGCCGGGGTGGCCGGGACCAACAGGTTCCGGCCACCCCGGCGGCTTTCTGCGGGCCTCGGGAGCCTCATGGGTACCCGGCCGAGGCACCACCGGACCGGAATGCCGGAGGGCCCGCAGCATCCGCTGCGGGCCCTCCGGCATTCTCGTAGCTTTCACGTACGTCGCGTACGTCTAGTCCTCGTCCCGGCGGAGCGACGGCTTCAGGTCCTTCAGCCGGCCCAGCAGGCCGTTCACGAACGAGGGCGACTCGTCCGTGGAGAACTCCTTCGCCAGCTGCACCGCCTCGTCGAGCACCACGGCGTCCGGGGTCGCGTCGACCCAGATCAGCTCGTAGGCACCGAGGCGCAGGATGTTGCGGTCGACGACCGGCATCCTGTCCAGCGTCCAGTCGACGGCATACGTCGCGATGAGCTCGTCGATCCGCCTCGCCTTCGTGGCGTAGCCCTCGACCAGCTGCATCGTGTACTCGCTCACCGGCGGCTGCCGGGTGTCGGTCCGGGAGTGCCGGATCCAGTCCGCGAGGACCGTCAGGACGTCCACGCCGCGCTGGTCACCCTCGAAGAGGATCTGGAAGGCGCGCTTGCGGGCCGTGTTGCGGGCAGCCACGGTTAGCTGTTCACCCGGCCGAGGTAGTCGCTCGTACGGGTGTCGACCTTGATCTTCTCACCGGTGGTGATGAAGAGCGGGACCTGGATCTGGTGGCCGGTCTCCAGGGTGGCGGGCTTGGTGCCACCGGTGGAGCGGTCGCCCTGGACACCCGGCTCGGTCTCCTGGATGACGAGCTCGACGGCGGCCGGCAGCTCGACGAAGAGCACCTCGCCCTCGTGCTGCGCGACGGTGGCGGTGAAGCCCTCGATCAGGAAGTTGGCGGCGTCGCCGACGGACTTGCGGTCGACCATCAGCTGGTCGTAGGTGTCCATGTCCATGAAGACGAAGTACTCGCCGTCCATGTACGAGAACTGCATGTCGCGCTTGTCGATCGTGGCCGTCTCGACCTTGACGCCGGCGTTGAACGTCTTGTCGACGACCTTGCCGGAGAGCACGTTCTTCAGCTTGGTGCGCACGAAGGCCGGGCCCTTGCCGGGCTTGACGTGCTGGAACTCGACGACGGACCAGAGCTGGCCTCCGTCGAGCTTGAGCACCAGGCCGTTCTTGAGGTCGTTCGTGGAAGCCACGGTTGCGGAATCTCCTGGACTGACGTGGACGACCCCGGGGACACGCGCGTAGCTCGAAGCTAGAGCGCGAGCAGTTCCTTGGTCGTGATGGTGAGTAGCTCGGGTCCGCCATCCGCCTCGGGGCGGACGACGAGCGTGTCATCGATCCGGACACCGCCCCGGCCCGGGAGGTGGACCCCCGGTTCGACGGTGACCGGCACGCAAGTCTCCAGTTTACCCATGGCCGCGGGGGCCAGCTGCGGGTCCTCGTCGATTTCGAGCCCTACACCGTGCCCGATCAGCGGAGGAAGGCCTTCCGTGTGCCCCGCGGAGTCGAGCACCTGGCGGGCCGCGCGGTCCACGTCACGGTAGGCGGCGCCGGGTGCCAGCGCCTCGCGTCCGGCACGCTGGGCGGCGAAGACGAGGTCGTACAGCTCGACCTGCCAGTCGGCGGGCGAGGTACCGATCACAAAGGTACGGCCGATCTCGCAGCGGTAGCCCCGGTAGGTCGCGCCGAGACAGACGGACAGGAAGTCGCCCTCCTCGACCCGCCGGTCGGTGGGCCGGTGACCGCGCCGCCCGGAGTTCGGCCCGGTGCCGACCGAGGTCGCGAAGGCGGGCCCTTCCGCGCCGTGATCGACGAGACGGCGCTCCAGTTCCAGGGCGAGATGGCGCTCCGTACGGCCGACGAGGATGGATTCGAGCAGTTCACCCAGCGCCTGGTCGGCGATTTCGGCGCCGATCCGCAGACAGGAGATCTCCTCCTCGTCCTTGGTCACCCGCAGCTGCTCCACCGCAGCGCCCAGGTCGGTGAGCCGTAGCCGCGGCGCCACCGAGCCCATGGCCCGATGCCGGCTCACGGTCAGATGGTGCTCCTCGACCGCGACGGAGTCGGCGCCCTGACCTGCGGCGACGTCGGCCGCGGCGACAGCGGGGTCCCCGCCCGGGCTGGACAGCACCTGAACGCGCAGCGCTTCATCGGGCCGCCCTTCGTCGGCCTCGCCCCTCGGCGGGCCTCCGCAGAGCAACACGTCCTCGCCCCTGCCCAGCAGGAGGACGGCACCTCGCGGGGCCGCCCCGGCGAGATACCTCACGTTGGCCGGGCGGGTGACGAGCGCGGCCGCGCTGCCGCCCGCGGTACAGCGCTCTCGTAGCCGCTCGCGGCGGGCCCCGTACACCTCTGACATGAATCGAGCCTACGAGCGCTGACCGAATACCGCCGGTCCAGCGGGGCCGGACGGGCGGTTGAGGGCCGGATGGGCGGCAGGGGCGCATGCATTACCGCAGGTGCGTTGACCGCAGGTTCATGGACCGCAGACCTCATGGCCGCAGATCTATCGGCCGCGGGTCTATTGCCGCAGGCGGACTACCACTGCGGCGGACTGGCGATCGATCGGGCGAGTACGTCCTCCAGGACCCGGGCCGTGGCCGGTACGTCGAGCTGCGAGTTGTCGATGATGGGCAGCCCCGACCCGTACCAACCGGCCATCCGGCCGTGGATGCGGGCGACTTCCTCGTCGGCCAGGCGGCGGTTTCCGGAGCGCTGGGCGTTGCGCTCCAGGACGATCTCCAGTCCGGGCAGCAGGACGACGGGCAGCAGACCCGGCCCGACGTGCCGCTTCCATCCGCCGAGGCCGACGACCGGGCGGTCCGGGAAGACGGCGTCGTCGAGGATGCAGGAGATGCCGTTGGCCAGGAAGTTCCGCGCGGCGAAACCGCAGGTGCGGCGGGCCAGGCGGTACTGCGCCTCCGAATGGTCGTTCCACCCCGACTGGGGGTCGGCAAAGCCCGAGCGCACCCATTCACGTACGTCGTCGAGGCTGATGTGGGCCGTCGGGACCCGGCGGTGGTCCGCCCAGTACTTGGCGACGCTGGTCTTGCCCGCGCCCGCGGGGCCGATGAGCAGCACGGCGAGCGTGGTCGACGTGAAGTCGGAGGCGCCCGTGGCGGGCGGCGCGCTCGGCATGCCGACCGGGCCGCCCGGGGGCAGCTGCACATGGCCCGTGGTGTCCGGCGCGGGGGCGTGCTGCGGAGGCGCGGGCGGTGGCAGGTGTGACGGTGGCGCCGGAGGATGTCCCGGGGGAGGGCCGACGAAACCGGGGGCCGGCGGGCTCGAGGGTGCCGGACCGGGGTGCCCGCCCGGGTGTCCCGGGTGCTGCGCGGCCGGCGGCCAGCCGCCGGCGGCCGGTCCGTGCCCCGGCTGGTGGGGCGGCGGCAGCGGAGCCCCCACTGCGTGCTGCATCCGGTGCCACTCCGTCTCGTGTCTCTTGGCTCGTTCGCCTCCGGGACGCGTCTCACTCGCGGCAGGCCATTGGCGCCGGCGAATGGGGCCTCGGTCCCGTCGCTACCGAACGGTACCTTCCCCGGCCGCCGTTGTGTGAACGGCCGGGGAAGGGATGAAGTGCCCGCCGACGAAGGGCAAATCGGGCCAAGTGCGGGCCCGTTGGGCGTTACTCCCCTACTTCGCCGTAGGCGGCGAGGAGAACGGCCGGGTCGGGGCCCTCCAGGACGGTGGGCTTGGCCAGTCCGTCGAGGACGATGAAGCGCAGCAGGTCGCCGCGGGACTTCTTGTCGACCTTCATGTTCTCCAGGAGCTTGGGCCACTGGTCGTAGCGGTAGCTCAGCGGGAGACCCACGGATTCGAGGATCGTGCGGTGCCGGTCCGCGGTCGCGTCGTCCAACCGGCCCGCCAGCCGGCCGAGTTCGGCGGCGAAGTGCATCCCCACGGCGACGGCCGCACCGTGCCGCCACTGGTAGCGCTCGTTCTTCTCGATGGCGTGCGCGAGGGTGTGGCCGTAGTTGAGGATCTCGCGGAGGCCCGACTCCTTGAGGTCCCCGGAGACGACCTCGGCCTTCACCTTGATGGACCGCTCGATGAGCTCGGCGGTGTGCGGGCCCGCGGGCGTGCGGGCCGCCTCGGGATCGGCCTCGATGAGCTCCAGGATCGTCGGGTCGGCGATGAAGCCGGCCTTGATGATCTCGGCGAGGCCGGAGACGTAGTCGTGGACGGGCAGCGAGTCGAGCGCGGCCAGGTCGCAGAGGACGCCCGCGGGCGGGTGGAAGGAGCCGACGAGGTTCTTGCCCTCGGCGGTGTTGATGCCGGTCTTGCCGCCGACCGCCGCGTCCACCATGGCCAGCACCGTGGTGGGGATGGCGATCCAGCGCACCCCGCGCAACCAGGTCGCGGCGACGAAACCGGCCAGATCGGTGGTGGAACCGCCGCCCACACCGACGATGATGTCGCTGCGGGTGAAGCCGGACTGGCCAAGAGCCTTCCAGCAGTAGGCGGCGACCTCGGCGGTCTTGGCCTCCTCCGCGTTCGGCACCTGGATGGCGACGGCCTCGAAGCCCTGCCCGGCCAGGTCGGCACGGAGCGCCTCACCGGTCTCGGCGAGCGCCTCGGGGTGGATCACGGCGACCCGCTTGACCTTGTCGCCGATCAAACCGCCCAGCTCACCGAGGAGTTGACGGCCGACCAGGACCTCGTAGGGGTCGGTGCCCGCGGTGCCGCCGACCTGGATACGGGTCACTGCCTCGCTCATGCTTCCTTCAACTCCAGTGCGTCGAGGACCGCTTGGGCGACCTCTTCAGGGGTGCGGCCGTCGGTGGCCACGACCGCGCGGGCGACTTCGGTGTACAGGTGACGGCGCGCCTCCATCAGCTCGCGCCACTGCCGGCGCGGGTTGACGGCGAGCAGCGGCCGGGCCGCGTTCAGGCCGGTGCGCTGGACCGCCTCCTCGACGTCCATCGAGAGGTAGACCACGGTGTGTCCGGCGAGCAGCGCGCGGGTGTCCGCGTCGAGGATCGCGCCGCCACCGAGCGCCAGTACGCCGTCGTGCTCGGCCAGTGCGGTGTGTACGGCCCGCTTCTCGATCGCGCGGAAGACCGGCTCGCCCTCGTCGACGAAGATGTCGGCGATGGAACGGCCCTGCTCGGCCACGATGTCGTCGTCCGTGTCCCGGAAGGCGCAGTCGAGCCGCCCGGCGACCAACTCGCCCACCGTGGACTTGCCGACGCCCATCGGGCCGACCAGGACGACGCGCGGAGCGGTCACCGCACGACCAGGTTGTCGAGGTACGACCGCACGTTGCGGCGGGTCTCCGGGACGCTGTCGCCGCCGAACTTCTCGGCCACCGCGTCCGCCAGGACGAGGGCGACCATGGCCTCGGCGACGATACCGGCGGCCGGGACCGCGCAGACGTCGGAGCGCTGGTGGTGCGCCTTGGCGGCCTCGCCGGTGGCCACGTCGATGGTGGCCAGGGCGCGCGGCACGGTCGCGATCGGCTTCATCGCGGCGCGTACCCGCAGCAGCTCACCGGTGGTGAGACCGCCCTCGGTGCCGCCGGAGCGGCCGGAGGTGCGCCGGATGCCGTCCTCGGTGTGGACGATCTCGTCGTGCGCCTTGGAGCCCGGCACCCGCGCGAGCTCGAAGCCGTCGCCGACCTCGACGCCCTTGATCGCCTGGATGCCCATCAGCGCGGCGGCGAGCCGAGCGTCGAGCCGTCGGTCCCAGTGCACATGTGAGCCGAGGCCGACCGGCACGCCGTACGCGAGGACCTCGACGACGCCGCCGAGGGTGTCGCCGTCCTTGTGGGCCTGGTCGATCTCGGCGACCATCGCCTTCGACGTGTCGGCGTCCAGGCAGCGCACCGGGTCGGCGTCGAGCTTCTCGACGTCGGAGGGCTTGGGGTAGACGCCGTACGGCGCCTTGGTCGCGGCCAGCTCGACGACGTGCGAGACGATCTCGATCCCGGCCGTCTCCTTCAGGTACGACCGGGCCACCGCGCCCAGCGCCACACGGGCGGCGGTCTCACGGGCGGAGGCGCGCTCCAGGATCGGCCGGGCCTCGTCGAAGCCGTACTTCTGCATGCCCGCGAGGTCGGCGTGACCGGGCCGCGGCCGGGTCAGCGGGGCGTTGCGGGCCACGTCGGCGAGGATCGCCGGGTCGACCGGGTCGGCCGCCATGACCTGCTCCCACTTGGGCCACTCGGTGTTGCCGACCATGACGGCCACCGGCGAACCGAGCGTGAGCCCGTGGCGAACACCGCCCAGGAAGGTGACCTCGTCGCGTTCGAATTTCATCCGGGCACCGCGTCCATAGCCCAGGCGCCGCCGGGCCAGGTGGTCGGCCACCATCTCCGTGGTGATCGGCACGCCGGCGGGAAGGCCCTCCAGCGTCGCGACTAGTGCGGGACCGTGGGACTCCCCCGCGGTCAGCCAGCGCAACCTGCTCAACGGTGCTCCTCATGCTCGCGCCCTGGTGCTGCTGCTGCGTACGCGCGTCCTCGCGTACGGCGACGGCGCGACCGGGTGCGCGGCCCTGGCCCGCCACCTCCGATCCTCCCATGTCCTGGGTCGTTGTCCGGCCGCAGGTCCACCAGGCGGACGGATCCGCCCCCGCAGGAGCGGCGCTCAGCGACGCGCGAGCGCCTGCTCGCCCGCCTTCCGCATGGCGTCGAGCGGCGCGGGGGAACGCCCGGTCATCTGCTCGACCTGGAGCACCGCCTGGTGCACGAGCAGATCGAGTCCGCTGACGACGGCGCCGCCGTAGGCCGACCAGCGGGCCGCGAGATCGGTGGGCCACGGTTCGTACAGCACGTCAAAAAGGGTCGCGGGCCGCTCCGGGACCGCCGCGGCGAGCGCGTCCGTCGTGCCCGCCGGGGTCGTGGCGATCACGAGCGGGGCGCGCAGGGCCTGGTGGGCGTCCGCCCAGTCCCGCGTGCGCACCTCCACGTCGAGCCGCTCGCCCCACTGCCGCATCTCGGCGGCGCGCTCGGCGCTGCGGACGTAGGCGACGACCTCGCCGGTGCAGATCCGTGCCAGTGCGGCAAGCGCGGACGAAGCGGTGGCGCCCGCGCCGAGGATGGCGGCGGAGTCCACCTGTTCGATGCCGCACTCGCGCAGGGCGGCGACCATCCCGGGAATGTCGGTGTTGTCACCGACACACCGGCCGTCCTCGGTGAACACGACGGTGTTCACGGCCTCCACCGACGCCGCCGTGTCACTGATCTCGTCGAGCAGCGGAATCACGGCCCGCTTGAGCGGCATGGTCAGCGAAAGGCCCGCCCACTCGGGCCCCAGCTCCCCGAAGAACCCGGGCAACCCCTCCTCCTCGACCTGAAAACGGTCGTACGACCAGTCGTCGAGTCCCAGTGCCCGGTACGCGGCGCGGTGCAGCACCGGCGAGAGGGAATGGGCGATCGGGGAACCGAGTACGGCGGCTCGGTGGGCGTCAGTTGCCTGTGCTGTCATTGAACCTGTCCTTGAACCTCGCGAAACCGGTGTACGTCTCCGCGGATTTGGTCTTTGCCCCCCGTCGGCCACCCGTCAAGCGGGAATCCCGAAAATCGCCACTCAACGGCCTAGGACCCCCTACAGCACCATGACACACGTTCTTACTGACCAATCGTGAAGTCATCGTCGAACCTTGATCTTTCCGAGGGCCGCCAGCTTGCCGACGGCCCTCGGAAAGATCGATCCTAGCTTCACATCCGGAACGACCGTGAGACGACCTGGACCCGCCAAGCAGCTCACCGCATCACTTACCGATGCTCAGCCCGCGTAGCGAGGAGGTACCGCCCGATGAATCGACCAATCACCACCGCGAACCGCAAGCAGGTGCGCCACCTCCACGCCAAGGGCAAGGCACGTAAGCGAGACCGCCCGCGAGTCCGGGCCGTCCACCGTGCGACGGCCTAGCTCCAGCAGCTCGCGACGCCACGCCCCGCACCCAGTCACAGTTAGGCGTGGTCGGACCTGCTGACACAAGTGCTGGTCCAAATGTCAAGGCTGCCGTATTCACCAATGCAGGCCTTCATGGTGACAGGGGTACCCTCGGCTATCCAGCTAAGGCTGTACCCATCGCAAGTGTTAGCCCCACGCGAGTTCCAGTAATCGTCGTGAAATTTGCCATCGATATAAAATCTGGCAACTGCGGAGTGGCCATCCGCCTTTTCTTCGCAAAGATTGAATATGTCTCCGTTGGACTGCCGGCCGACGGACGCGCCTCCCTCTGATGAATAGATAATACCGTCAGCATGCTGGCACTGCCGCAAGACCGACGATAGCGACCCCCATGGCCGCAATGGATCCAAATCGGGCGATTCTCACTCTCTCCCTCCCGTATTACAAATAAAGCAGCGAGGCTTTTGTCACCACCGAATAGTGATCACCGCGAAGAGATTAGAATTCTTAATGATCAAGCGCGATACCCGAGCCTCGATCCTTCAAAGCGGTCCGCCGACTTGTCCGGCGAGGCAATTTCGGCCACCCTGACCAATTATGGGCAGGGCTATAAGCCTGGCTTTCGCATCGAGTGGGCGCCGCGTTCCACAATTCCGGTGAGTTGGTGTTACTCGCGAGCACGGGATGCCGCTGGTCAACCGGGGCTCAGGAGGGTACCGAACCACTGGATCCCACTGGTGATCAGGTTGCCCCAACGCCGGTGAGCCCCGAGGCGGAGGACGCGGGCTCGGCGGGCTACAACTGCCTTGTCACCGCTGGCATCCGCACCGAAGACAGCAGCTGGATCAAGTCGACCCGCTAGTGGGGCTCCTCGTCGCCATATACCGACGAGTACCCCTCCCGACATTGCGGCGAGTGGCGGGACGCCCGTCGTCAGTCCTTGTTTCTCGACGCGTTCCACTGGTTGACCAGCTCCTCGTGTTCCGCGAGGGTCTTCGTGAACCGGCTGGTCTTCCCGTCCATCGAGATGAAGTAGTACCAGCCGTCGTCTGTCGGGTTGAGCGCACCCTGGAGCGCTTCTTCACCGGGATTGTCGATGGGACCCGGCGGCAGTCCTTTTTCGTAGTAGGTGTTGTAGGGGTTGTCGTACTGCCGCAGTTCGGAAATGCTCAGGTCGATCTTGCTCTGGTTCTTCACGTAGTTGTACGTGGAGTCAAACTCGAGGGAACCGTAAGTCTCGGGATTACCGGGCTCGAGGCGGTTGTAGACGACCTCGGCCATTTTGCGGAAGTCGTCGTGGCTCGTGCCCTCGGCCTGCGCCAGGCTCGCCACGGTGAGTAGCTGCCAGGGATCGTCGAGACCCAAGCTCTTGGCCTTCTTCTCAATGCCGAGCTCTTCGTACTTGGCGTTGGCCCGGGCGACCATCTCCTTCAGGACGGTCGCGGGCTCCTGCCCCTTGGTGACCCCGTAGCTGGAGGGATAGAGGAACCCTTCCAGCGGGTCCTTCAGGTCGGGGTGATTCAGCGCCCAGTCGGGAAGGCCGAGACTCTTGTACTCCTTCCTCGCGACCTTCGCCGTGGTGCCCTTGGACACCCCCAGGCGCTTGTCGATCTGTGCGAAGACAGCCGTGTTGCGAGAGCCCTCGGCGATGATCAGGTTGTTGCGGCTCGTCGGGCTGAGCATCAGTTCGACCGCGCTGGCGGCCGACATCTGCTTCTCCAGCATGTAGACGCCGTCCTGAATCGTCTTGCCGTCGGGGTTCGACTCCTGCGCGGAGACGAACGCGTCGACGCTCTGGACGACGCCCGCCTCCTTGAGCTTCTGCCCCATCACATAGCCACCCGCGCCCTGGGGGATGACGACGGTGATCTGCTGACCGTTTCCGTCACCCGCATAGTCGGGAGCCAGGCCAAAACGATCTTGATAGAACTGGTACCCGAAGTATCCGACCCCGCCGATGCCGCCGCCAAAAACCAGGACGACCACCAGGCAGGCACAGCCATTGCGACGCTTCTTGTCCTTGCCGCCCTTGCCCTTCCGGCCGCTGCGGCCGGCCTTCGGGTCATCGTCGACGACATCGTCATCGTCGCCCCCCGCGAAGAAGGCGTGCTCGCCCTGGTCGGGACCGGGATCCCAGTCGGGCTGCGGCTCCGGCTCGGCACGGCGGCGGGCGGGCGGCTCCGGCGGCGGGTAGGCGTCGGGGGTGCCGTAGAAGTCGGGCTGCCCGCCGCCGTAGGCGACGGTCTGGTTCCCGTACGGGTCGACCGGGTCGGCGGCGTAAGCGACCTGGTGCTGCGTCCCGTTGTCCCAGCCGCCGTTGTCGTAACCCTGCGGCTCCTGGCCGTTGTAGGGCTGCTGCCCCTGATCGACGTACTGCTGCTGCGTCTGGTCCACGTACTGCTGCTGGCCCTGGCCGGCGAACTGCTGGTGCCCCTGCTCGGGGAAGTGCTGCTGGCCCTGGTTGTGATACTGCTGCTGATCCTGGCCGTAGGCGCCCTGCTGGCCACTGCCCCAGTCGCCGTACTGCGCCTGCTGCTGTTGCGGCTGCTGCGGATAGTGCTGCGGCCGGCCGCCGTAGGGGGACTGGCCGTCGGCGGCCTGCCCTCCCCATCCGCCGTCCCCGTACAACGGGTCCTCCGGATTCCACGGTTCGGAGCCTGGGCCCCGGCCATACTCAGTCATCGATCCCCTAGAGCCGCGAGGCGGTGGCTGCTGGCGCTGGTGGCTCGGCTCCCGTCCGCCTCTTCGCTGTGCGGTGGCTGCTCGAAACACCGCCGCATCGCGCGGAACGTTACCGCACCGCGATCAGATGACCACTTCGACGCCCTCGCCCGGTACCTTTCCAGACGCCCTTTCGGACTCCAGGGCCTGTTGCAGGATGATGACGGCGGCCGCCTGATCGATGACGGACCTACCCTTTTTGGACTTCACGCCCGAGGCGCGCAGCCCCTGACTGGCCGTCACTGTGGTCATCCTCTCGTCGAGGAGCCGCACCGGAACTGGCGCGATCCCCTGGGCGAGGGTCTGTGCGAAGGCTCGGACCTTGACGGCGGCCGGGCCCTCGCCCCCCTTCAGGGAGCGAGGGAGCCCGACGATGACCTCGATCGGCTCGTACTCCTCGACGAGTTGCCTCAACCGGCGCTGGGCGGCGGGCACATCGCGTCCCGGCACCGTCTCGACCGGAGTCGCGAGGATCCCGTCAGGGTCGCACGAGGCGACCCCGATCCGGGCGTCCCCGACGTCGATCGCGAGCCGACGGCCGCGGCGCATGCCCCGGCCGTCTCCGCCCTGTTCCTGACCGTCCGCGCTCACTTGGCCGTCTCGGCGACGAGCCGCTCGACCGCGTCGACGGCCTCGCCGATGGCGGCCGGGTTCTGGCCGCCGCCCTGGGCGACGTCCGGCTTGCCGCCACCGCCGCCACCGAGGGTCTTGGCGGCCGTGCGGACCAGGTCGCCGGCCTTGAGGCCGCGCTCGCGGGCGGCTTCGTTGGTGGCGATGACCGTGAGCGGCTTGCCATTGACTGTGGTGAACAGGGCCACCACGACGGCCCGGCCGCCCTGGATACGGCCGCGCACGTCGAGGACCAGCTTGCGCAGGTCGTCGGCGGTCGTGCCGTCCGGGACCTGGCCGGTGACGACAGCGACACCGCGTACGTCCTTGGCGGAATCGGCGAGACCGGCGGCGGCCTGGAGGACCTTCTCCGCGCGGAACTTCTCGATCTCCTTCTCGGCGTCCTTCAGCTTGCCGAGCATGGCGGAGACCTTCTCCGGGAGCTCCTCGGGGCGGCCCTTGATCAGCTCCTGGAGCTGGGCGACGACCGTGTGCTCCCTGGCGAGGAAGTTGTAGGCGTCGACGCCCACCAGAGCCTCGATGCGGCGCACACCGGAGCCGATCGACGACTCGCCGAGCAGCTTGACCAGGCCGAGCTGGGCCGTGTTGTTGACGTGCGTGCCGCCGCACAGCTCCTTGGAGAAGTCGCCGATGGTGACGACGCGCACCCGCTCGCCGTACTTCTCGCCGAACTCGGCGATGGCGCCCTGCTTCTTGGCCTCATCGATGGACATGACCTCGGCCTGGACGTCCAGCTCGCGGGTCAGGATCTCGTTGATCTTCTGCTCGACGTCGGTCATCACGGCCGTGGGCACGGCCGCCGGGGAGCCGAAGTCGAACCGGAAGCGGCCCGGCTGGTTCTCGGAACCGGCCTGGGCGGCCGTCGGGCCGAGGGCGTCGCGCAGCGCCTGGTGGGTGAGGTGCGTGGCCGAGTGAGCGCGGGCGATGGCCGTGCGACGGCGGGCGTCGATGGTGGCCTGGGCGCTCGCGCCGACGGTCACCTCGCCGACCTGGACGACGCCCTTGTGGACGTACACGCCAGGAACGGGCTTCTGGCAGTCGCGGACCTCGATGACGGCGCCGGTGTCGACCTTGATGCGGCCTGTGTCGCCGATCTGGCCGCCGCCCTCGGCGTAGAACGGGGTGCGGTCGAGGACGATCTCGACCTCGTCGCCCTCGGTGGCGGCGGGTGAGGGCACACCGTCGACGAGGATGCCGACGATGCGCGACTCGCCCTCGGTCCGGTCGTAGCCGATGAAGTCGGTCTCACCGGCGGCGTCGGCGATCTGACGGTAGGCACCGAGGTCGGCGTGGCCGGTCTTCTTGGCCCGGGCGTCGGCCTTGGCCTTGTCCCGCTGCTCCTTCATCAGGCGCCGGAAGCCGTCCTCGTCCACGGAAAGGCCCTGTTCGGCGGCCATTTCGAGGGTGAGGTCGATCGGGAAGCCCCAGGTGTCGTGGAGCAGGAACGCCTTGTCGCCGGCGAGGACGGCGCCGCCGGACTCCTTGGTCTCGGTGATGGCCGTGTCGAGGATGTTCGTGCCGGCCTTCAGCGTCTTGAGGAAGGCGGCCTCCTCGGCGAGGGCCACGGTCTCGATGCGCTGGCGGTCGGTGACGAGCTCCGGGTACTGCTGGCCCATCATCTCGATCACGACGTCGATGAGGTCCTTGACGACCGGACCGGTGGCGCCGAGCAGACGCATGTTGCGGATGGCGCGGCGCATGATGCGGCGCAGCACATAGCCACGGCCCTCGTTGCCGGGGCTCACGCCGTCGCCGATGAGCATCACGGACGTGCGCATGTGGTCGGTGACCACACGCAGCGAGACGTCGGAGTCGTGGGCGGCGCCGTACTCGACACCCGTCAGCTCGGTGGCCTTCTTGATGACGGCCATGGAGGTGTCGATCTCGTACATGTTCTGCACGCCCTGCAGAATCATGGCGAGGCGTTCCATGCCGAGGCCGGTGTCGATGTTCTTGCTGGGCAGGTCGCCGAGGATCTCGAAGTCCTCCTTCGAGGTGCCCTCGCCGCGCTCGTACTGCATGAAGACCAGGTTCCAGATCTCCACGTACCGCTCGTCGTTGACGGCCGGGCCGCCCTCGACGCCGAACTCGGGGCCGCGGTCGTAGTTGATCTCGGAACACGGGCCGCAGGGGCCGGGGACGCCCATGGACCAGTAGTTGTCCTTCTTGCCGAGGCGCTGGATGCGCTCGGCCGGGACGCCGATCTTGTCGCGCCAGATGGACTCGGCCTCGTCGTCGTCGAGGTAGACCGTGATCCACAGACGCTCGGGGTCGAGCCCGTAACCACCCTTGTCCTGGGGCGAGGTGAGCAGCTCCCAGGCGTAGGTGATGGCGCCTTCCTTGAAGTAGTCGCCGAAGGAGAAGTTGCCGCACATCTGGAAGAACGTGCCGTGGCGGGTGGTCTTGCCGACCTCTTCGATGTCGGGTGTGCGTACGCACTTCTGCACGCTGGTGGCGCGCGACCACGGCGGCTTGACCTCACCGAGGAAGTACGGCTTGAAAGGGACCATGCCCGCGGGGACCAGGAGCAGAGTCGGGTCGTCCGCGATGAGCGACGCCGAGGGGACGACGGTGTGACCGCGCTCCTCGTAGAAGCTCAACCAGCGGCGGCGAATCTCGGCCGACTCCATCAGTGGTCCTCATTCCGGTTGTGCGAGTACGTCGACCTCTCGACGTACGTCGGGTTCTTGCTGTAGTTCGGGTTGTTGCGGTTCTCGATCGCGGTGTGACGTCGCGGACCGGGGAGCTCGTGGTCGACGGGCGCGTTCAGGCCGAGCACCTCGTCGAGTTCGGCCTCCCGCTGGGCCATGCCGTCGCGGACGTCGAGTGCGAAGTCCTTGAGCCGGTGCCCGGCCTCGATCGCCTTGTTCGTGGCCTGGGCCGCGAGGCTTTCGGGGGTCAGCTGCTTGAGCTTTCGGTTGACCTTGGTGGTGGCCCACACACCCGCGGCTGCGCCGGCGGTGAACCAGAACGTACGGCGGAACATCGCTGCGTCAGTCCTTCTTCCGCTTTCCCCGTCGCGCGGACGGGACGGTGCGGCCCACGATCACGGTACGCCGGGACGCCTTGGGGGGCACGTTCTCTCGGCGGCCGCCGAGGGCCTGGCGGACGCCGTAGCCGAACGCCGCGACCTTCACCAGCGGGCCGCCGAAGGTGGACGCGACTGTCGTGGAGAGCGCCGACGCGTTCGACGTGACCTCCTGGACGTCCGATGCGATGGCGTCGACCCGGTCGATCTGGGTCTGTGCGGAGCGCACCGCCGTGGAGGCGTCGGCCAGCAGGGGGACGGCCTGGTCGGTCACGTCGGCCACGAGCTTGGTGGTCGCCCTGAGCGTCTGGGCCAGCCTCGCCAGCGCGACGGCGAGGAAGGAGACCAGGATCGCCCAGAAGACGGCCACCAGGATCCCGGCCACCTCTCCACCGGACACTGTCGCACCCGCTCCCTAAGTACGTGCCTGAATATCGGGCCTGACCATCGTGCTTGAACATCGTGCTTGAACATCGTGCTTGAACATCAAAAGTCGTCCCCCGAGCCTATCGCGCCAGGGCCGCCACTCCGTACCGCATTACCGCCCCGACGGGACCGGAGTCGCGCGACGGGATTGTACGGAATGCTTATGGGTCAGTACGCTCCGCAATCCATGCAGCACTTTCACCGGCCCCAGCGCTCCGACGGTGCGCCGCACGGCAATCTGCCCCTGGAACTCAACGCGTTCGTGGGCCGCTCGGCCGAACTCGCGCAGCTGGCCGAGGAGCTGGACAGGGCCCGGCTGGTGACGGTGACCGGCATGGGCGGCGTCGGCAAGTCGCGCCTCGCGGCGCGTGCCGCGGCGGGCACGCGGTGGCCCGACGGGGCGTGGCGGGTGGAGCTGGCCGCGGTACGCGATCCGGGCCTCGTCGCCTACGCGCTCGTCGAGGCCCTCGGTCTGACGGATCAGACGTCGAGGCCACCGCGCCAAGTGCTCCTCGACCATCTCGCCGAGCGTCAACTCCTGCTGGTCGTAGACGGGTTCGAGCACCTGGTGGACGCGTGCGCCACGCTGATGAGCGAGCTGCTGCGGTGTACGCCGGGGCTGCGGGTGCTCGCGGTGGGGCGCAGGCCGCTGGCGGTCGAGGGTGAGCGGCTGTTCCCGCTGGCGCCGCTGAGCGAGTCGGAGGCCGCGGACCTGTTCGAGGACAGGGCGGCGGCCCGGTCGCCCGGGTTCGCGCTCGACGACGGCAACCGGTCGGACGTCCGGGAGCTGTGCCGGCGCCTGGAGGGGATCCCGCTCGCGGTCGAACTGGCGGCGGGGCGACTGAGCGCCCTGTCGCCCGCGCAGCTTCTGTCCCGCTTCGAGGACCGCTTCCGGCTGCTGACCGGCGGCGGGCGCGACGCGCTGCCCCGGCACCAGACCTTACGTACGGCGATCGGCTGGAGCCATGAGCTGTGCACACCCGAGGAGCGGCTGCTGTGGTCGCGGCTCTCGGTGTTCGCCGGACAGTTCGACCTGGAGGCCGCCGAGTACGTCTGCAGCGGCGACGGACTGCACGCCGACGACGTCCTCGACCTGCTGGACGAGTTACTCGCGCAGTCGGTGCTGTCCCGCGAGGAAACGGTGGCGGGCCCGCGCTACCGCATGCTGGACACGGTCCGGGCGTACGGCGGGGACTGGCTGGAGGCGGTGGACGACACGGGCAGGCTGCGCCGCCGCCACCGCGACTGGTATCTGGGTCTGGCCACCTGGTGCGAGCTGGACTGGTTCTCTCCGCGGCAGGGAGAGGTGGCCGGGCGCATCGAGACGGAACTGCCGAATCTGCGTCGCGCCCTGGAGTACTGCCTGACCGAGCCGGGCGAGGCGCATCTGGGCCAGTACCTCGCGGGCACCCTGTGGTTCCACTGGGTCGGCTGCGGCCGGCTGTCGGAGGGACGGCACTGGCTGGAGCGCGCCGTGGATCTCGACGGCGATGGTGACCAGCCACGACTGAAGGCCTTGTGGGTGCTCGGCTATGTGGCGATCCTGCAGGGCGACACGGTGCCCGCGCTGACCGCGCTCCAGGAGTGCCGCGAGGAGGCGGAGCGCACCGGAAACGCCATCGCGTTCGCGTACGCCGAGCACCGCACCGGCTGTCTGGCGCTGGTCACGGACGACATGGCGGGCGCGGAAAACCTGCTGCGCTCGGCGCTGAGCCGGTATCACGAGATCGGCGAGCTGAACAGCAATGTGCTGATGGGCCAGGTCGAGCTGGCGATGGCGCTGGCGTTCCAGGGCGATCTGCCGGGCGCGGTGCGGTTGTGCGAGGACGTCCGCCAGGTCTGTGAGGACCACGGGGAGCGCTGGGCGCTGACGTACGCGCTGTACGTACTGGCGTACGAAGCCTTGGCCGACGGCAATGCGGCGCGGACCCGGGATCTCCTTCAGGAGTGCCTCGGTATCGCGCACACCTTCCACGATCTGCTCGGCGCGGTCCTCTCGATCGAGCTGCTCGCGCTGGTCACGGCGGTGCAGGGCGATCCGGCCGAGGCCGCGCTGCTGCAAGGGGCAGCGGCCCGGATGTGGCCGTCGGTGGGCCTGCCGCTGTTCGGCTCGGCCTACTACAACGCGCCGCACGAGCGGTGCGAGGCCATGGCCCGGGAGCGGCTGGGCGATGAGCGGTACGAGGAGTGCGTACGGGCGGGGGCGCGGCTCGGGCAGGAGGCGGCGGTGGCGCGGGCGCTGGGGCGGGCCGGGGCCCGGCCGCTCGGCGCGGTGCCGTCACCTCGCAGGCTGCCCCCGGACACGCAAAAGCCCGCCGTCTCGCCCACCTCGAAGGGTGGGGAGACGACGGGCTGACGCTGACGCGCGGGTGGTACTACGTCCGCTGGAAGATCAGCGGGCGTAGTACTCGACGACGAGCTGCTCGTCGCAGATCACCGGGATCTCCTTGCGGTTCGGCTCGCGGTCCAGGCGGAACGCCAGGGCGCCGAGGTTCACCTGGAGGTAGCGCGGGGTCTCGCCGTCGGGGGCGAACCCGCCCGCGCGGGAGACCTCGAACAGCGTCTTGCTGCGGCTGCGCTCGCGGACCATCACGACGTCGTCGGGACGGACACGGAACGAGGGCTTGTCGACCTTGCCACCGTTGACCTCGATGTGGCCGTGGACGACCATCTGGCGAGCCTGGTAGATCGTGCGGGCAATGCCCGAACGCAGGACCAGCGCGTCGAGACGGCGCTCGAGCTCGATGATCAGGGCCTCACCGGTCTTGCCCTGAACCTTGGAGGCACGCTCGTAGGCGCGGACGAGCTGGCGCTCGGACACGTCGTACTGCGCGCGCAGACGCTGCTTCTCGAGCAGACGGACCTTGTAGTCCGAGTTCTGCTTGCGGCCGCGGCCGTGCTCGCCCGGCGGGTAGGGGCGGGCCTCGAAGTACTTGACGGCCTTCGGGGTCAGCGCGATGCCGAGGGCACGCGACTTCTTGACCTTGGGGCGGGACTGATTCGCCACTGTCTTTTTCTCTTTCCTGGTTTTCGGCTCACCAGAGTTAAAGGAGGTCGCATCCGCAGCCTGGGAAACCCCGCGGGTCCGGTCGGTCGAACCCGCTGGGCAGCCGCTCCCTGGTCTGGGCACATACGTGCAGCACGCGAGTGGCCCACCGACCGTTCCCGGAAGACCGGGTGGTGGTGGGCTGCCCGCGACACCTTCGACGGTGCGCGACGCTCCTGGAATCCCTCCATGGAGGCAGGGGTTCCGGCTGGATGTCCCGTTCTGGTGGTGCCGACCGGAGCCGGACACGGGACGCAGCGCTTCGAGACATGTTACAGGCCGATCAGGGCCGCCCTCGACCGAGGTGCTTCCTGGTCCACTCCACCGCGTCCGCGTAGCGCGCCTCGGCGCCGTGCCGGGTCGGCGCGTAGTACTCCCGGTCCTTGAGCTCCTCCGGAGCGTACTGCTGGGCGGCGATGCCCTCGGGCAGGTCGTGCGGATACACGTACCCCTGGGCGTGCCCGAGCTTGGCCGCGCCCTTGTAGTGCCCGTCGCGCAGGTGCATCGGCACCGGACCCGCGTGCCCCTTGCGCACGTCTTCCATCGCGGCGCCGATCGCCATCGTCGCGGCATTGGACTTCGGTGCCAGGGCGAGGGCGATGGTGGCGTGGCTGAGGGTCAGCGCGGCCTCGGGGAAGCCGATCAGCGCGACGGCCTGGGCGGCGGCCACGGCTATGGACAGTGCGTTCGGATCGGCCAGTCCGATGTCCTCGCTGGCGGAGATCATCAGGCGGCGGGCGATGAAGCGGGGGTCCTCGCCCGCCTCGATCATCCGGGCCAGGTAGTGCAGCGCGGCGTCCACGTCCGAGCCGCGGATGGACTTGATCAGGGCGCTCGCGACGTCGTAGTGCTGGTCGCCGGCGCGGTCGTACTTCACGGCGGCGCGGTCGACAGTCTCTTCCAGGGTCTGGAGGGTGACCTCCGGCTCGCCCTTGTCGAGTGCGGACCCGGCCGCGGCCTCCAGGGCCGTCAGGGCGCGGCGGGCGTCACCGCCGGCGATCCGCAGCAGGTGCTGCTCGGTGTCCTCGGGGAGAGTGACGGCTTCCCGCAGGCCGCGCTCGTCGGTGAGCGCCCGCTTGAGGAGGCCGCGCACGTCGTCGTCGGTGAGGGGTTCGAGGGTGAGGAGGAGCGAGCGGGAGAGCAGCGGGGAGATCACCGAGAAGTACGGGTTCTCGGTGGTCGCGGCGATCAGGGTCACCCAGCGGTTCTCGACGGCCGGGAGCAGGGAGTCCTGCTGCGCCTTGCTGAAGCGGTGGATCTCGTCCAGGAAGAGGACGGTCTCCTTGCCGAAGCCGCCGGTGGCGCGGCGTGCGCCGTCGATGACCGCGCGTACTTCCTTGACGCCCGCGGTGATCGCGGAGAGCTCCACGAAGCGCTTGTTGGTGGCCTTGGAGACGACATACGCGAGGGTCGTCTTGCCGGTGCCGGGCGGGCCCCAGAGGATCACCGAGGACGGTCCCGCCGGGCCGCCGTTCCCCTCGCCGACGAGCCTGCGCAGGGGCGAGCCCGGCTTCAACAGATGCTGCTGGCCTACTACTTCGTCGAGGGTGCGCGGGCGCATCCGTACCGCCAGGGGGCTGCCGGTCGGGTCCTTCTCCTGGCGTTCTTCTGCTGCGGCGGTGAACAGGTCGGGCTCCACGTACAAAACCCTATGTCACGCCACTGACATTGCCCGCAGGGCTGTCAGCTGGTCCAGAAATCCCACCAGCGGGTCAGGATCAGCATCCCGATGATGCCGATGTGCAGCACCGGCAGGACCCAGGTGAACTCGCCGAAGAAGCTCTTCAGCCAGCGCGGGGCGGGCAGGAAGTCGTTGCGGACGTTGGACGAGGTCACGTACCAGAACATGATGATCGTGGCGACCCAGGCGAGGCAGCACCACAGGCACAGCGAGTTGATGCGGTACAGCGACTGGAACTGCAGCCAGGTGCAGAATCCGACACCGAAGAGCGTGCCCGCGTTGAAGGTCAGCCAGTACCAGCGCGGGAACGTGACCCGCGCGAGCAGGGTCATGCCGACGCAGATCACCATGCCGTACGCGACGAGTCCCAGCATGGGGTTCGGGAACCCGAAGGCCGAGGCCTGGTCGCTCTTCATGATGTTGCCGCAGGAGACGACAGGGTTCAGGCTGCACCCCGGCACGAAGTTCGGGTTCTCCAGCAGCTTGAACTTGTCAATCGTGATGACCCACGCGGCGAGCAGCCCGGCCGCGCCGGTGATCACCAGCATCAGGGCGAGCGCACGGCTGCCGCCGACCGTCCGGGGACCGTCGACGCGTTCCGGGTCGGTGGAGACGTCCTTGACTGTCGTCTTGCTCATCACGCCGTTTCCGTAGCTTCGAAGGGCCTGCGGGCACCGACATTGTGCCGCACGCGCATGTGTGCCCACCGTTCGATGGACATAAGAAGGTACGCACGGTCGTCCCGGAGTGCTCGGTTTCGGCGGGGGTTCATCGGCATGACCACACGTACGAACGGACTCGCGGTGGATGTTCGGCCGAACCCGGTGGAGGGCACGCGCGCGTGGCGCTCACGCGTCGGCATCGCCGGGCTGAGGGCCTTTTTCGCCCCCGCCGCCCCTGCCCATTCCCATCCCCTGGGGGCTGCCGCCCCCAGACCCCCGCTTCGGCCCGAACGGCCTCGTCCTCAAACGCCGGACGGGCTAAAGATTGCCGTCCTCGTTCAACCCTGCCGGCAGCCGTTCAGGCCTGGGGGCAGCATGCATGCCCGGCCGGGGACACCCAGCCCGTCCGGCGTTTGAGGACGAGCCCTTCGGGCGAAGGCGGGGGTCCGGGGGCGGAGGCCCCGGGGATGGGACGGGTAGGGGCGGCGGGGGCGAGCAAACCCGGCCTCAGCCCAGTCGTGACTCGACCTCCGCCACGATCTCGTTCACCCCGACCGCAACCTGCTCACCCGACTCCATGTCCTTGAGCTGCACCACACCCTCGGCGAGATCCCGCTCTCCAGCGACGATCGTGTACCGCGCACCCGACCGGTTCGCGTTCTTCATCGCCCCCTTGAGCCCCTTCGCCCCGTACGAGAAGTCGGCGGCAACACCCAGTCTCCGCAACTCCGTGACCTTGGCGAAAAGCACCCGCCGAGCCTCCTCCCCCAGCGGCACCGCGAACACACTGGTGGACGCGGGAAGTTCGAGCTCGACCCCCTCCGCCTCCAGCGCGAGAACCGTGCGGTCGACACCCAGCGCCCAGCCGACGGACGGCAGCGCAGGACCGCCGATCATCTCGGACAGCCCGTCGTAGCGCCCCCCGCCGCCCACCGCGGACTGGGAACCCAGACCGTCGTGGATGAACTCGAAGGTGGTCCGGGTGTAGTAGTCGAGGCCGCGCACCAGCTTCGGGTCGTCCTCGAAGGAGACGCCCGCGGCGGTGATCAGCTCGCGCACCTCCTCGTGGTACGCCTTGCACCCGTCACACAGGTAGTCGCGCAGCAGCGGCGCACCGACCAACTGCTTCTGGACCTCGTCGCGCTTGTCGTCGAGGACGCGCAAGGGGTTGATCTCGGCGCGGCGCAGCGTGTCCTCGTCCAGGTTCAGCCCGCGCAGGAAGTCCTGGAGGGCGGCCCGGTAGACGGGACGGCACTCCTTGTCGCCGAGGGAGTTGAGCAGGATCCGGAAGTTACGCAGACCGAGCGAGCGGTACGCCTGGTCCGCCAGGATGATCAACTCGGCGTCGAGCGCCGGGTCCTCCGCGCCGATCGCCTCGGCGCCGACCTGCGAGAAGTGGCGGTAACGGCCCTTCTGGGGGCGCTCGTAGCGGTAGTACGAGCCCGAGTACCAGAGCTTGACCGGCAGATTGCCGAGTTTGTGCAGATTGGCCTCGAGCGCCGCGCGCAGCACGGACGCGGTGCCTTCGGGGCGCAGCGCCAGCTGGTCGCCGCCCTTGGTCTCGAAGGCGTACATCTCCTTGGTCACGATGTCGGTGGACTCACCGACCCCGCGCGCGAACAGCTCGACGCTCTCGAAGCCGGGCGTCTCGATGTAGCCGTAGCCGGAGTTCCGCAGCGGGGCGGCGATCGCCTCGCGCACGGCGAGGTACTTGGCGCTCTCCGGTGGAATCAGGTCGTACGTGCCCTTGGGGGCCTTGAAGGTGCTCACGGAAAGTCTCGTCACATTCCTCGTCGGGGAGCGGTGTTCACATCAGCTCCCTGGCCGGCTGCCACCTGCCGCAGATACGGGTTGGTGGCACGCTCCTGGCCGATGGTCGTCTGGGGGCCGTGGCCGGACAGCACCACGGTCGAGTCGTCGAGCGGCAGGCACACGCGGGCCAGCGAGCCGAGCATCTCGTCCATGTCACCGCCGGGCAGGTCGGTACGTCCGATGGAGCCGGCGAAGAGCAGATCCCCGGAGAAGAACACGGACGGGATGTCCGCGCTCTCGGGCATCCGGAAGGCCACCGACCCCTTCGTATGGCCGGGCGCGTGCGCGACGGACAGCTCCAGGCCGGCGAGTTCCAGTCGCGCGCCGTCAGTGAGCGTCTTGACGTCGTCCGGCTCCCCCACCGTCAGCTCGCCCATCAGCGGCATCCCGATGGACCGGCCGAGCGCCCGCTCCGGGTCGCTCATCATGTACCGGTCCTCGGGGTGGATCCAGGCCGGTACGTCGTGCGCTCCGCACACCGGGACGACCGAGGCGACATGGTCGATGTGGCCATGGGTGAGGATGACCGCGACGGGCTTGAGCCGATGCTTCACAAGCGTGTCCTCGACTCCCTGAGCGGCCTGATGGCCCGGGTCGATGATCACGCACTCCTCACCCGCGGCGGGGGCGACCAAGTAACAGTTGGTGCCCCAGGCCCCGGCGGGGAACCCGGCAATGAGCACGATCGTCCTTCGTGGTGGCGTACGCGATGTGTCGTACGGGGTGGGCGGCTGTGGATCAGAGCCTACCGGCGCTGCCGATTCCTCAGCGAACCCATATACGGTACGGGGCACACGCAGGCGGTCGGCTCACAAGACGCACGCGTCCCACTTGACGTACGAGACGCATGAGGAGATAACCCGGTGGTCACCCAGGAACAGCGGCGACGTCAGCTCGCCCGGGAGAAGTTCTTGCGGCAGCAGCAGCGGCGTACGGCCGCGCGGCGCAAGACGAACATGCGCAACTCGGTGATCGCATCGGTCCTCGGTGTGGTCGTCGTCGGCAGCGTGGTGTCGTACGCGACCGGGGTGTTCAAGGGCGACGACAAGAAAGCCAACGCGGGCGCGGAGGTGACCCCGAGCGCTTCGGCGACGAGCGCGGCGCCGGATCCGTGCAAGAAGCCCGCCGAGGGCGCGGTGAAGTCGCTGAGCTGGAAGAAGGAGCCCGCGGTCACCATCGACAAGTCCGCGGACTACACGATGAAGATGGCCACGACCTGCGGCGACATAGACATCGCCCTGAAGACGGCCGCGGCCCCGCACACGGTGAACTCGTTCAGCTTCCTCGCGGGCAAGGGGTTCTTCGACCACACCAAGTGCCACCGGCTCACCACGAACGGCATCTACGTGCTGCAGTGCGGTGACCCGCAGGGCACCGGCAGCGGCGGTCCCGGGTACACGATCCCGGACGAGAACCTGAAGGACAAAACCCTCAAGGGCGGCGTGTATCCGGCCGGCACGATCGCCATGGCGAACACCGGCACGGCGCACACCGGCGGCAGCCAGTTCTTCCTCGTGTACCAGGACAGTCAGCTGCCGGCCAGCTACACACCGTTCGGAACTATTTCCAAGTCCGGCCTGACGGTCCTCAAGAAGATCGCGGCGGCCGGCGAGAGCACAGGCCAGGGCGATGGCGCGCCCAACGCGACCGTCGTCATCAACAAGATGACCGTGACGAAATCCTGACCGTCAACTGCGAAATTTCGGTCGCGCTGGATGCGGACAGCCGCCGTGCTGGTCGCCTATGTTGGCCGTGACGAAACTGTGGACGATGCCCGGGGGCACTGAAGCCCCTCGCAGGCATCATGTGGAGGAGGCGCTGTGAGCAGCGACCCGTGGGGCCGCGTCGACGAGACGGGGACCGTGTACGTGCGTACGGCCGACGGCGAGCAGGTCGTCGGTTCCTGGCAGGCCGGCTCTCCTGATGAGGCGCTGGCCTACTTCGAGCGCAAGTACGAAGGCCTGGTTGTCGAGATCGGCCTCCTCGAGAAGCGAGTGAAGACCACCGACCTGTCGGCGAAGGACGCACAGACGGCCATCGACCACATTCGCGAGCAGGTGGACGCCCACCACGCGGTCGGTGATCTGGGCGCGTTGCGGCAGCGGCTGGACAAGCTCGTCGAGACGGTCGAATCGCGCCGCGAGGAGCGCAAGGTCCAGCGCGCGAAGCAGTCCGACGAGGCGCGGCACGCCAAGGAGGCGCTGGTCGTCGAGGCGGAGGAGCTGGCGCAGAGCGACCAGTGGCGGGCGGCCGGTGAGCGGCTGCGCTCCCTGGTGGACACGTGGAAGGGGCTGCCGCGACTCGACCGTAAGTCGGACGACGAGCTGTGGCACCGCTTCTCGCATGCCCGCTCCGCGTTCTCCAAGCGGCGCAAGGCGCACTTCGCCTCGCTGGACGCGCAGCGTGAGGAGGCCCGCAAGACCAAGGAGAAGCTGGTCGCGGAGGCCGAGTCGCTGTCCGGTTCGACGGACTGGGGTCCCACCGCGGCGCGCTATCGCGAGCTGATGGCGGACTGGAAGGCCGCGGGCCGCGCCCAGCGCGAGCACGAGGACGACCTGTGGAACCGCTTCCGCGGCGCCCAGGACGTGTTCTTCGCGGCGCGCAGCTCGGTCTTCGCCGAGCGGGACGCGGAGCAGACGGAGAACCTGAAGCTCAAGGAGGAGCTGGCCGAGGAGGCCGAGAAGCTCGTCCCGGTGCAGGACCTGAAGGCGGCCCGGTCCGCTTTCCGGTCGATCAACGAGCGCTGGGAGGCCATCGGCCATGTGCCGCGCGACGCCCGCCCGAAGGTCGAGGGCCGGATGCACGCGGTGGAGCGGGCTCTGCAGGAGTCCGAGGAGGCCGAGTGGCGCCGGACCAACCCGGAGGCACGCGCGCGTGCCGAGGGTCTGACCGGTCAGCTGCAGGCCGCCGTGGACAAGCTCCGTGGCCAGATCGAGGCGGCGCGCTCCGCGGGCAACACCGCGAAGGCCGACAAGCTCCAGCGGGAGCTCGACGGCCGTCAGGCGCTGCTCGACCAGGCGCTGAAGGGGCTGCAGGAGTTCGGCGGCTGAGGCGGCTGAGGTTTTCCGCTGCTACGTAGAGGGGCTCCCGTACGGTGCGTACGGGAGCCCCTCTACGTAGTGGCCGATTACGGCCTGCGGGCCGAAGTGACGCGGTACACGTCGTAGACGCCCTCGACGCCCCTGACCGCCTTCAGGACGTGCCCCAGGTGCTTGGGGTCGCCCATCTCGAAGGTGAAGCGGGAGGTGGCGACGCGGTCGCGGGACGTCTGGACGGCCGCGGACAGGATGTTGACGTGCTGGTCCGACAGGACGCGCGTGACGTCCGAGAGGAGTCGGGAGCGGTCCAGGGCCTCGACCTGGATGGCGACCAGGAAGACCGAGGACTGGGTGGGCGCCCACTCGACCTCGAGGATGCGCTCGGGCTCACGGGACAGCGAGTCGACGTTGACGCAGTCGCTGCGGTGCACCGAGACGCCGCTGCCGCGGGTGACGAAGCCGATGATCGGGTCGCCGGGGACGGGCGTACAGCAGCGGGCGAGCTTGACCCACACGTCGTCGACGCCCTTGACGACGACACCCGGGTCGGCGTTGGAGCGCCGCTTGCGGCCGCGGCCGCGCGCGGGCGGAACCGACTCGTCGATCTCCTCGGTGGCCGCCTCCTCGCCACCGAGCGCCTGCACCAGCTTCTGCACGACGCTCTGCGCGGCGACGTGGCCCTCGCCGATCGCCGCGTACAGCGACGAGATGTCGGGGTAGCGCATCTCGTGCGCGAGGGTGACCAGGGAGTCGCCGGTCAGGATGCGCTGGATCGGCAGGTTCTGTTTGCGCATGGCGCGCGCGATGGCGTCCTTGCCCTGCTCGATCGCCTCGTCGCGGCGCTCCTTGGAGAACCAGGCGCGGATCTTGTTGCGGGCGCGCGGGGACTTCACAAAGCCGAGCCAGTCGCGGGAGGGGCCCGCGCCGGCCGCCTTGGAGGTGAAGACCTCCACCAGGTCGCCGTTGTCCAGCGTGGATTCGAGCGGTACGAGGCGGCCGTTGACCCGTGCGCCTATGGTGCGGTGGCCGACCTCCGTGTGGACCGCGTAGGCGAAGTCCACCGGGGTCGCGCCCGCCGGGAGCGCTATGACGTCGCCCTTGGGCGTGAAGACGAAGACCTCGTTGCGGGACAGGTCGAAGCGCAGGGACTCGAGGAACTCGCTGGGGTCCTCGGTCTCCTTCTGCCAGTCGAGCAACTGGCGCAGCCACGCCATGTCGTTGACGGCGTCCTTGTCCTTGCCCGTGCTCCTCGGGGCGTCGGTGCGGACCTTGGAGGCACCGGCGGAGGGCTCCTGCTTGTACTTCCAGTGCGCGGCAATGCCGTACTCGGCACGGCGGTGCATGTCGAACGTACGGATCTGGAGTTCGACGGGCTTGCCGTTGGGTCCGATGACCGTCGTGTGCAGCGACTGGTACATGTTGAACTTGGGCATCGCGATGTAGTCCTTGAACCGGCCGGGGACCGGATTCCATCGCGCGTGCACCGTGCCGAGGGCCGCGTAACAGTCGCGAACCGTGTCGACCAGTACACGAATGCCCACCAGGTCGTAGATCTCCGCGAAGTCACGGCCGCGGACGATCATCTTCTGGTAGACGCTGTAGTAGTGCTTCGGGCGGCCGGTGACGGTGGCCTTGATGCGGGCGGCGCGCAGGTCGGACTGGACCTCGTCGGTCACTATGGCGAGGTATTCGTCGCGCTTGGGGGCCCGCTCGGCGACGAGGCGCACGATCTCGTCGTACATCTTGGGGTAGAGGATCGCGAAGGCGAGGTCCTCCAGCTCCCACTTGATGGTGTTCATGCCCAGGCGGTGGGCGAGAGGCGCGTAGATCTCCAGGGTCTCGCGCGCCTTCTTCTCCTGCTTCTCGCGCTTGAGGTAGCGCATGGTGCGCATGTTGTGCAGACGGTCGGCGAGCTTGATGACCAGGACGCGGGGGTCCTTGGCCATGGCGACGACCATCTTGCGCACGGTCTCGGCCTGTGCGGCCTCGCCGAACTTGACCTTGTCGAGTTTGGTGACGCCGTCCACGAGGAGGGCGACCTGGTCGCCGAAGTCGCGACGCAGGGTGTCGAGGCCGTACTCGGTGTCCTCGACGGTGTCGTGCAGGAGGCCCGCCATCAGCGTGGCCGGGTCCATGCCGAGTTCGGCGAGGATCGTGGTCACGGCGAGCGGGTGGGTGATGTACGGGTCGCCGCTCTTGCGCTTCTGGCCGCGGTGCCAGCGTTCGGCGACCTGGTAGGCGTTCTCGATCTGCCGGAGCGTCGCCGTCTCGATCTTCGGGTCGTTGCTGCGCACTATCCGCAGCAGCGGCTCCAGGACCGGGTTGTACGGGTTGGAGCGCTGGACGCCGAGCCGGGCGAGGCGGGCCCGTACGCGGTTGGAGGAGCCGCCGGTGCGCGCGGGCTGGCCCGCCGTGGAACGGACCGCAGGGGTGCTCGCGGGGCGCTCGGGAGTGGCCGGCTTGGGGCGTGGCTGCTCGGCCGCCTTGTCGTCCGGCGCGGACTGGGCGTGCTCGACCGGCCCGCTCGTGGCGTTCTTGGCGGGCGTGTCCGCGGGACCCGAGGTGGGCTCGGGCTTGGCGGCGGTGAGTGGCTGGGCCTCGTCTGGCAAGAGGACTCCTCGTGCGCGATCCGGGTCCCCCGGTCAGGCTCCGGAGACCCCATGGTAGCGATCCTGAGCGTCGGACTCTCTTTCGGCCGCTGGGACGGCCTCGTACAGGAGGAACGCAAGAGGCGGGCGCCGGATTCCTCCGGGCCCGCCTCTGCGGTGTCCTAGGGGTGTCTCAGGCCTTTCCTGAGGCTTTCCCTGGGGGATCTCGGACCTTGCGGGGGTCCTCAGGGCGCTCAGACCTTGAGGAGCGCCTCCAGCGGAGCGCCCGCGAGGGCCGGCTCCAGACGGCCGCGGCCGCCGAGGAAGCCGAGCTCCATCAGTACGGCGACGCCCGCGACCTCGGCGCCCGCCCGGCGGATCAGTTCGAGCGAGGCCTCGGCCGTGCCACCGGTGGCGAGGACGTCGTCGACGACCATGACACGGTCGCCCGTGACCAGGTCCTCGGCATGGACCTCGATCTCGGCGGAGCCGTACTCCAGGTCGTAGGCCTGCGACAGCGTCGCTCCGGGGAGCTTGCCCGCCTTGCGTACGGGGATGAAACCGAGCCCGGCGCGGACGGCGACGGGGGCGCCGAGGATGAAGCCGCGGGCTTCCAGGCCGACGATCTTCGTGGCTTCGTTGCGGACGGCGATCTCGGCCAGCGCTTCGGTGAGCGCCGTGAACGCCGCGGGGTCCGCCAGGAGCGGGGTGATGTCCTTGAACATCACGCCCGGCTCCGGGTAGTCGGCAACGTCACGGATTCGGCTGAGCAGCAGCCCTTCGATGTCGGTCATCGGCGCTTTCCCGAGGGTCGGCCGCGGCCCCGGTTGCGGGACGCGGGCTGGTTGCGCGGGCCGACGACCGCTGCTGCGGCGTCCTCCGGCTCGTCGTCGTCCAGCGGTTCGTCGGAGACCTCGGTCTCCAGGGGCACGCCCGTCGCGGCGGCCTGGGCCCGCTTGGCGAGCACACGCTTCTTCAGCGCCTTCATCTGCGGCTCGCGCTCCTTGAGGTCGGCGACGAGCGGCGTGGCGATGAAGATCGAGGAGTACGCACCGGCGGCAAGGCCGACAAACAGCGACAGCGAGATGTCGTTGAGCATGCCCGCACCGAGCACACCGCCACCGATGAACAGCAGGCCCGCGACCGGCAGCAGCGCGACCACCGTGGTGTTGATGGAGCGGACCAGGGTGCCGTTGATCGAGCGGTCGGCGATCTCGCTGTAGGTCCAGCGGGTCTGTTTGGTGATGTCCTTCGTCTGTTCCTTGAGGCTGTCGAAGACGACGACCGTGTCGTAGAGCGAGTAGCCGAGGATCGTGAGCAGACCGATCACCGTGCCTGGAGTGACTTCGAAGCCGACCAGGGCGTAGATGCCGACCGTGATGGTGATGTCGTGGATCAGTGCGACGAGCGCGGCCACGGCCATGCGCCACTCGAAGGCGATCGCCAGGTAGATCACGACGAGGATCATGAAGATCGCCAGGCCCTGCCAGGCCTTGTTGGCGATCTGGTCACCCCAACTGGGGCCGACCAGCTCCGCGTTGATCTTGGCAGCGTCGACCTTGAGGTCCTTGGCGAGCTGCTCGTTGATCTGGTCGGACTTGTCGGTGTCGATGCCGGCGATCTGGATGCGCAGGCCGCCGTTGCCGAGCTTCTGGACGATCGCGTCGTGGCCGGACGCCTCTTCCGCGTACGTCTCGGCCTGGGACACCGAGACGCTGGTCCGCTCGGTGGTGAAGACGGCGCCGCCCTGGAACTCGATGCCCATGTTCAGGCCGCGCACCGTCAGGCCGAGGATGGCCGTGATGGTGATCAGGATCGAGATGCCGTACCAGATCTTGCGCTTACCGACGAAGTCGTAGCCGATCTCGCCGCGGTGGAGCCGGGCGCCGAGGGTGCCGAGTTTCGACATCTCACGCCTCCTTCGTGTCGACGGGGGCGGACGCGCGACGGGTGCGGCGCAGCGGCGGCTTGGCGCCCAGTCGCTTCGGGTCGAGACCGGACCAGCTGTGGCCGTTCGCGAAGAACTTCTTGCGGGCGAGGATCGTCATCAGCGGCTTGGTGAAGAAGAAGACCACGACCACGTCGAGCACGGTGGTCAGGCCGAGCGTGAACGCGAAGCCCTGGACCTTGCCGACGGTGACGATGAAGAGCACCGCGGCGGCCAGGAACGACACGAAGTCGGACACCATGATGGTGCGCCGGGCCCGTGGCCAGGCACGCTCGACGGCGGGCCGCAGGGAGCGGCCCTCGCGGATCTCGTCCCGGATGCGTTCGAAGAACACGATGAACGAGTCCGCTGTGATACCGATCGCGACGATCGCCCCGCAGACGGCCGGCAGGTTCAGTGCGAACCCGATGGTGGGACCGAGCAGCGCCATGATCACGTACGTGAGGATGCCGGAGACCAGCAGGGAGGCGATCGCGATGAGCGACAGGCCCCGGTAGTAGACCACCAGGTAGACGACGACCAGGGCCAGGCCGATGCCGCCCGCGATGAGACCGGCTTCGAGCTGCTCACCGCCGAGCGCGGCGGTGACGGTGGTGACGCTCGCCTCCTTGAAGGTGAGCGGCAGCGCGCCGTACTTCAGCATGTTCGCCAGGTCCTGCGCCTCGGTCTGGTCGAAGCTGCCGGAGATCTCCGCGCTGCCGCCGGTCAGCGCCTGGCTGACGTACGGGTCGGAGACGACCTCACCGTCGAGGACGATGGCGAACTGGTTCTGCGGGGACTGGTTCTGCGCGAGCTTGCCGGTGATGCTGGCGAACTTCTTGGAGCCACCGGACGTGAAGTCCATGGTGACCTTCCAGCCCGCGGTGCTCTGGGTGTCGAAGACGGCGGAGGCCGACTTGATGTCCGTACCCGACACCTCGGCCGGGCCGAGGATGTACTTCTGCCACTGGCCCGAGGAGTTCTGGCCGCAGGCCACGGTGGTGTCGGTGGGCTTGACGCCTTCGCCGGCCTTGGCCCGGACCGCCGGGTCGGTGCAGTCGAGCGCGGTGTACGCCGCTTGGAGCGCGGTGGTCTCGGCGTCGGCGCTGCCGCTCGCGGACGGGGAGGCGCTGGCGGAGGGCGAGGAAGTCGCGGAGCTGCTCGCGGACGGCGTGGAGTCGGCCTTCAGGGCGTCGGTGACCGCACGGCCCTGGGAGGTGGCGGTGGCCGACGGGCTCGCGGAGCTCGACGAGGACGAGGTCGCCTTGTCGGCGGCCGACTCGGAGGCGCTCGGCGACGCGCTGCCGGAGGGGCTCGTCGACGGGCTGGCCGTCGCGGCCGTCCCGGCGACCTCGGTGGTCAGGACCGGACGGAAGTAGAGCTTGGCGGTGGTGCCGACCTGCTCCCGGGCCTGCTTGGAGTTCGTGCCCTTGGGGATGTTGACGATGATGTTGCGATCGCCCTGGGTCTGGACCTCCGCCTCGGAGACGCCAAGACCATTGACACGGCGGTTCATGATGTCGACCGCGGTGTTCATGTTGGTCTTGTTGATCGCGTTCGGCTGACCCGGCTCGTTCTTCGCTTCGAGCGTGATGCTCGTGCCGCCGGCGAGGTCGATGCCGAGACGCGGAGTGGTGTGCCCGGAGAGGAACATCCCCCCGGTGAGCGCCACGATGGCGATCAGGATGAGGGCCAGCGAGCGCCCCGGCCTGCTCTGGGCGCTCGCGCTCCGGCCCTTCTTCGGTGCTGCCACCTTCTCGTACTCCCTCTCGGGCCGCCTCGCGCGGGGTCAGCGCGTGGGCGGCCATGACATGGTGTCGGGACTCCGTGCGGTAAGACGCACCTCCCGGGAGACGCGGGGCGCAAGCGGATCGCGCCGCGTCCCCGGGGTGTGCCTACTTCGCGTCGGACTCGCCGTCGGTCTTCTTCGGCTCGGCTTCGTCGTCCTTGTCGGCCTTCGCCTCGGCGGCCTCGTCGACCTCGTCGGACGGCTCGTCCGCAGCGTCCTTCTTGCCGAGGTCGAGGGGCTTGGCGTCGGAAGCGTCGGAAGCGACGTCGGCGGCAGGCTCGTCGGTCTTGGTGAGGGAGGAGGCGTCGTCCGGAACGACCGAGCCGTCGGCCTCCAGGTCGTGCTCGATGCCGTGGACGATGCGGTTGTACTCGTCGTCGGAGAGCACGGCGCCGATCGCGTTCTTCGCGAAGAGCAGGTCGACACCCGGGCCCGCGTCAAGAAGGACCGAGTCCTCGCTGACCTCCTTGACGGTGGCGTACATACCACCGATCGTGCGCACGCCGGAGCCGGGCTGCATCTCATTGCGCATGGACGCGGCCTGCTGCTGCTTCTTCTTGGCCGACCGGGTCATCAGGAACATGGCCCCGATGAGCACGATGAACGGGAGGAGGGTCACGAGACTCACGGGTCGGAACTTCCTTCTTCGACCGCAATGGTGAGCGGCCTGCTGGATGGGGGTATGTACGTCGCCGACAAGGGCGGTATCGGCGGAGTCTAAGCGAGTCCGCACTCAGGGAACAACGCTCAGCATGGCACCGGGGTTCCTGACCTCGCGAGTGCCCTCGCCGTCACGCCCCGAACAGGTCCCCTTGTCCGTTTCCCCCGTTTGACCGGGAGGGCGGGGTGAGGCCGAGATGCGCCCAGGCGGCCGGGGTCGCGACCCGACCGCGCGGTGTCCGGGCAAGCAGGCCCTCCCGCACCAGGAAGGGCTCGGCGACCTCCTCGACGGTCTCGCGCTCCTCCCCCACCGCGACCGCGAGCGTGGACAGGCCGACCGGACCGCCGCCGAAGAGCTTGAGCAGGGCTTCCAGGACGCCGCGGTCCAGGCGGTCGAGGCCGCGGCCATCGACTTCGTAGACCTTCAGCGCGGCCGCCGCGATCTCGCGCGTGATGACGCCGTCGGCCTTCACCTGCGCATAGTCCCGTACACGGCGCAGCAGGCGGTTGGCGATACGGGGCGTGCCACGGGAGCGGCCGGCGATCTCGGCGGCGCCGTCCGAGTCGATCTCGACGTCGAGGAGGCTCGCGGAGCGGTGGATGACGCGCTCCAGCTCGGCGGGCTCGTAGAACTCCATGTGCGCGGTGAACCCGAAGCGGTCGCGCAGCGGGGGCGGCAGCAGTCCCGCGCGCGTGGTGGCGCCGACCAGGGTGAACGGCGGCAGCTCCAACGGGATCGCGGTGGCGCCGGGTCCCTTGCCGACGATGACGTCGACGCGGAAGTCCTCCATCGCCATGTAGAGCATCTCCTCTGCCGGCCGGGACATGCGGTGGATCTCGTCGAGGAACAGCACCTCGCCCTCCTGGAGCGAGGAGAGGATCGCGGCGAGGTCTCCGGCGTGCTGGATGGCCGGGCCGCTGGTGATGCGGATCGGGGCGCCCATCTCGGCCGCGATGATCATCGAGAGGGTGGTCTTGCCGAGGCCGGGGGCGCCGGAGAGGAGCACATGGTCTGCGGTGGCGCCGCGCGCGCGGGCGGCGCGCAGGACGAGGTCGAGCTGCTCGCGGACCTTCTCCTGGCCGATGAACTCGTCCAGGTCCTTGGGGCGCAGCGCCGCCTCGACGGCCTGGTCCTCACGGTCGGCGACAGAGCCCACCAGCCGCTCGGCGGCGGTCTCGTCGGTCGTGTCGTCCCAGTTCACTGAAGTTCTCCTAGCCGTGGAGGGCCGGGTGAGTCGTCGGCCGGGGGTCCGGGGTGCGTCCCCCCGGGAAAGCACAGCGTTGCTTGTGCCTCGCGGCCGCAAGGGGTCCTACGGGCTTCGGGGCTCACGGCCCCTAGCGTGCTCTGTTGAGGGTCTGCAGGGCGGCCTTCAGCAGCTGGCCCACCGGGGGTGCGCCAGCGGCGGCCTCCGCCTGCGGGGCGACCGCGGAGACGGCCTCGTCGGCCTCACGGGTCGCGTACCCGAGGCCGATCAGGGCGGCGTGCAGCTGGTCGCGCCAGCCGGTGCTGACCGGAGACCCGATTCCCGTACTCGTGCCGAGCGGCTCGCCGAGCCGGTCCTTGAGCTCGAGGAGCAGTTTCTGGGCGCCCTTCTTGCCGATGCCGGGGACGGCGGTGAGCGACTTCTCGTCGCCGGTGGCCACCGCGCGGCGCAGGGCGTCGGGCGTGTGCACGGCCAGCATGGCCTGGGCCAGGCGCGGGCCGACGCCGCTCGCGGTCTGCAGCAGCTCGAAGGTCTGCCGCTCGTCGTCGTCCGCGAAGCCGTAGAGCGTCAGGGAGTCCTCGCGTACGACGAGGGAGGTGGCGAGCTTGGCCGGCTGTCCCATGCGCAGCCCGGAGAGCGTGCCCGGCGTGCACTGGACGGCGATGCCGATGCCGCCCACCTCGACCACCGCGGAGTCGGGGGCCAGGGCGGCGACCGGGCCGCTGACGAAGGCGATCATGCGGTACGCCCTTTCGATGCGAGTTTCGATGCGTGCAGGGCGACAGCCTGCTGGAGTCTGTTCTGGGCGGGGGCGCGCCAGATGTGGCAGATGGCGAGGGCCAGTGCGTCGGCGGCGTCGGCGGGCTTGGGGGGCGCGTCGAGCCGAAGGAGGCGGGTGACCATGGCGCCCACCTGTGCCTTGTCGGCGCGGCCGCTGCCGGTGACGGCGGCCTTGATCTCGCTCGGGGTGTGCAGGGCGACGGGGATACCGCGCCGGGCTGCGCAGAGCGTGGCGACGGCGCTGGCCTGGGCCGTGCCCATCACCGTACGGACGTTGTGCTGGCTGAACACCCGCTCCACGGCGACGAATTCGGGTTCGTACTCGTCGAGCCACTGCTCGATGCCCTGCTCGATGGCGACGAGGCGCAGGCCCAATTCGGCGTCCGCCGGGGTGCGTACGACACCGACGCCGCGCATGGTCAGGGGTCGGCCCGCGACACCTTCGACCACGCCGACACCGCACCGGGTCAACCCCGGGTCAACCCCCAGTACCCGCACCCCAGTGCGCCCCCTTCTGCGGCTAAACCGCCGCCGCTCTCGCGGAGGTGGTTGATCGCCGTCGTGGTTCCTCAATTGGTGGTTGCGGTCCGCTGGGCGACGATCATCATCTGTTCTTGCCAGGCTATCCGCTGCCACTGACAACGACGGCGGGCCGGTGGGACGTGTCCCACCAGCCCGCCAGAAGGAACCCTCGCGCCTCAGGCGTCGACCTTCTCCATCACGTCGTCGCTGACGTCGAAGTTGGCGAAGACGTTCTGCACGTCGTCGCTGTCCTCGAGCGCGTCGATCAGCTTGAAGATCTTCCGGGCGCCGTCCTCGTCCAGCTCGACCTGCATGGTCGGGACGAAGTTGGCGTCGGCCGAGTCGTAGTCGATCCCGGCTTCCTGGAGGGCGGTGCGGACCGCGACCAGGTCGGTCGCCTCGGAGAGCACCTCGAAGGACTCGCCCAGGTCGTTGACCTCCTCGGCACCCGCGTCGAGCACGGCACCCAGGACGTCGTCCTCGCTCAGCTCGCCCTTGGGGACGATCACGACGCCCTTGCGGTTGAAGAGATACGAGACGGAACCCGGGTCGGCCATGTTGCCGCCGTTGCGGGTCATGGCGACACGGACGTCCGAGGCGGCGCGGTTGCGGTTGTCGGTGAGGCACTCGATGAGCACCGCGACACCGTTCGGGCCGTAGCCTTCGTACATGATCGTCTCGTAGTCGGCGCCACCGGCTTCGAGGCCGGCGCCACGCTTGACCGCGGAGTCGATGTTCTTGTTCGGGACCGAGCTCTTCTTGGCCTTCTGAATGGCGTCGAACAGCGTGGGATTGCCGGCGGGGTCGGCGCCACCCGTGCGGGCCGCGACCTCGATGTTCTTGATCATCTTCGCGAAGAGCTTGCCGCGCTTGGCGTCGATCACGGCCTTCTTGTGCTTCGTCGTAGCCCATTTAGAGTGGCCGGACATCTGCCTGTCTCCTTCGCGTAACCCATCCTGCACGAACGCCCCCAGACCTTAAGAGTCTGGGAGGACTCCCAGATCCTACAAGGACTCCGGTGAGCGGTTCGCGCGCACCATGTCGACGAAGAGGCCGTGCACGCGGTGGTCGCCGGTCAGTTCGGGGTGGAACGACGTGGCGAGCGCGTTGCCCTGGCGTACGGCGACGATGTGGCCCTCGTGCTCGGCGAGCACTTCGGCCGCGGCACCTACGGATTCGACCCAGGGGGCGCGGATGAAGACGCCCTCTACAGGATCGCCCTCGACGCCCTTGACGTCGACAGCCGCTTCGAAGGACTCGTTCTGGCGTCCGAAGGCGTTGCGGCGCACGATCATGTCGATGCCGCCGAACGTCTCCTGGCCCGAGCGCGGGTCGAGGATCTTGTCGGCGAGCATGATCATGCCCGCGCAGGTGCCGTAGACGGGCAGGCCGTCCCGCACGCGTGCGCGAAGGGGCTCCATCATCCCGAACAGAGCGGCCAGCTTGGAGATGGTGGTGGACTCGCCGCCGGGGATGACCAGGCCATCCACCTCGGCGAGCTCCTCGGGGCGCCGCACCGGCCTGGCCACGGCGTTAGCCGCGGCCAGGGCGATCAGGTGCTCCCGTACGTCGCCCTGGAGGGCCAGGACGCCTATGACGGGGGTGTTCATGAGTGGTGTGCCTTACCAGCCGCGGTTGGCGTAGCGCTCGGTCTCGGGGAGGGTGTCGCAGTTGATGCCGACCATGGCCTCGCCCAGGTTGCGGGACGCCTCCGCGATGACCTTCGGGTCGTCGTAGAAGGTGGTCGCCTTCACGATGGCTGCGGCGCGCTTGGCCGGGTCACCGGACTTGAAGATGCCGGAGCCGACGAAGACACCCTCGGCGCCGAGCTGGCGCATCAGGGCGGCGTCGGCCGGGGTGGCGACACCACCGGCGGAGAACAGCACGACCGGGAGCTTGCCCAGCTCGGCGACCTCCTTGACGATCTCGTACGGGGCGCGCAGCTCCTTGGCGGCGGCGTACAGCTCGTTGTTGTCGAAGCCGCGCAGCTTGGCGATCTCGTTCTTGATCTGGCGCAGGTGGCGGACCGCCTCGACGACGTTGCCGGTGCCGGCCTCGCCCTTGGAGCGGATCATGGCCGCGCCCTCGGCTATGCGGCGCAGGGCTTCGCCCAGGTTGGTGGCGCCGCAGACGAAGGGGGTCGTGAAGGCCCACTTGTCGGAGTGGTTGACTTCGTCGGCCGGGGTGAGCACCTCGGACTCGTCGATGTAGTCGACGCCGAGGGACTGGAGCACCTGGGCCTCGACGAAGTGGCCGATCCGCGACTTCGCCATCACCGGGATCGAGACGGCGTCGATGATGCCCTCGATCATGTCCGGGTCGGACATGCGGGCCACGCCGCCGTCCTTGCGGATGTCGGCCGGGACCCGCTCCAGGGCCATGACGGCGACGGCGCCCGCGTCCTCGGCGATCTTCGCCTGCTCGGGCGTGACGACGTCCATGATCACGCCGCCCTTGAGCTGCTCGGCCATGCCGCGCTTCACGCGCGCGGTGCCGGTCGCAGTGTTTTCAGCGGGCTGGGCGGAGTTGGAGAGCGTGCTGGACACGGGTTGACCTCACTCGGTGAAAGAGGGTTTCTGCAGCACCGAGGGAACATCTCGCGAGCAGGCCACAGCAAGGGCCAATGGGGAGGCGGTGGCTCGTTTTTGGGTGTGTGGTGGTGGAGGCGAGGGGTTGTTCGCCCCTGCCGCCCCTGCCCTCCCCCAAGCTCTCGGCTTCGCTCGAGCAGGGGGGACCCCCATCGTCCCCAGGGGGCGCAGCCCCTTGGGGGGGCGGGAAACCCGGGGCGTTCAGCTGGTCGGGCGGTCCGCGAGGGCCGTCGGCGGCTCGTCGTCCATCTCGAAGGCCATGGGAAACGGCGCGTGCCCGGCGAGCCGGAACCAACGCACCTTGCGGTGCCGACGCAGGGCACGCGCGGCACGTACCGCGTCATTGTGGAAGCGCCGAGCCATCGGCACCCGCCGCACCGCCTGAGCCAGCTCACCGGCCGCCGCCTCCCCACCCGGCGCCTCCCGCACCGCCTCCACCTGTTGCGCCTCCCCGAAAACGGCCCGCAACGCTTGGCTGAGCTCGCTCTCGGCGACCTCACGCTGCTCCTCCTCCGCCTGCCGGGCAGCGTGCGCCGCCTCGTACAGCACGATCGAGGCGGCCGGATCGAGAACCCCGGAGGTTGCCAACTCCTGGGCGACCGAGGCACGGCGCAACAACTGCGCGTCGAGGGCGGCGCGCGCGGCGTCGATCCGGGCGTGCAGCCGGTCGAGACGCCCCGCGGTCCAGCTCAGGTAGAGGCCGATCGCGACGATGCCGACGAGGATCCAGATGAGGGTTGCGGTCACGGGCGGCAAGGCTACCCGGGTACGGTCACCCCTCCGTCACGTCCCAGGCGCAGCGGAAACCGCCGTGCCCGGTCGAGGAATCGGGCGTGTTCTTCGACCGGGCCGCCACCCGGTAGCGGTTGCAGTACGAGGTGTGGCACAGGTAGGAGCCGCCACGGATGACGCGCTGCTCGGCACCCGCCCCGGCGGCGTCCGCCGCGGAGAAGGGGTCGGCGCACCACTCCCACACGTTGCCCGAAGTGTCGTACAGGCCGAAGCCGTTGGGCTCGTACGCGTCCACGGGGACGGTCCCGGTGAAGCCGCCGGGGCGGGTGCTGACCCGGGGGAAGTCACCTTGCCAGGTGTTCATCCGCTCCTGCCCGCCGGGCGCGAAATCGTCACCCCAGGGGTAGCGGCGCCCCTCGAGACCACCACGAGCCGCGTACTCCCACTCGGCCTCGGTGGGCAGCCGGGCGCCCGCCCAAGCGCAGTACGCGAGGGCATCGTGGTACGAGACGTGCACCACCGGGTGGTCCGCACGCCCGTCGACGTCCGAGCCGGGCCCCTCGGGCGCGCTCCAGCGAGCGCCCTCGACGCCCAGCCACCAGGGCGCCGCGGCGACCGCCCCGAAAACGGCGTCCCGCGCGCGTGGGTGCAGCAGCAGATGGAACACGAAGGAGCTGCCGTATCGCTCCGCCTGCGTCACGTACCCCGTCTCTTGCACGAAGGCGGCGAAGCGGGCGTTGGTGACGGCCGTCGCGTCGATCCGGAACGGCTCGAGGATCACCGTACGGACCGGCCCCTCGGCGTCGTCCGGGTACCCCTCGCCGAGGGCGTCGCCCATACGGAACGCACCGCCGGGCAAGGTGATGGCCGAAGCGTCGCAACCGTCACGCGCCGGACCTTCGCCCCTCCGCCGACCGGACGCCGCCAGTTGGAAAAGCGAACCGGCCTCCCCGCGCGCGGGCGCGCAGCACGACTCTCCCCCGCCCGGGGCCGACCTGTCCGTCACGCTCAGTCCCGTGCCAGCCCGAACCGCGCCCGCAACCCGGTGCGTTCGTCCGCGGCCACCGCCGCCGCCCCGTCCGTCACGGTCTCGTAGACGGACAGGATGTCCGCCCCGACGGTCGACCAGTCGAAGCGCCGCACATGGGCGCTCCCCCGCGCCCGGAGCTCGGCCCGGCGCTCGGGGTCGCCGAGCAGTCGTACGGCAGAGTCGGCCAGCGCCTCCGCGTCCTCGTTGGCGAACAGCTCCCCGGCCGCCCCATGGTCGAGGACCTGCGCGAAGGCGTCGAGATCGGAGGCCAGTACCGGCGCCCCCGCCGACATCGCTTCCACCAGGATGATGCCGAAGCTCTCGCCGCCGGTGTTGGGCGCCACATACAGGTCGACGCTGCGCAGGAAGCGGGCCTTGTCCTCGTCGCTGATCATGCCGAGGAACTCGACGCGCGAGCGCATCTCGGCCGGCAGCGACTCCACGGCCTCCTCCTCGTCGCCACGTCCGGCGACCAGGAGCCGGGTCTCCGGGCGCTCGGCGAGGATCTTCGGAAGTGCCTTCATGAGGACGGGCAGGCCCTTGCGGGGCTCGTCGATGCGGCCGATGAAGCCGAGGGTGTCGCCCTGCCACTCGGGCTTGGCCTCGGCGCGGGCGAAGAAGTCGACGTCGACGCCGTTCGGGATGACGACCGCGTCGCCGCCCAGGTGTTCGACGAGGGTGCGGCGCGCGTACTCGCTGACCGCGATCCGGGCGCTGATCTTCTCCAGGGCCGCCTGCAGGATCGAGTACGCGGCGACCATCGCGCGCGAGCGCGGGTTCGAGGTGTGGAAGGTGGCGACGATGGGCCCCTGTGCGGCCCAGCACGCGAGCAGTCCCAGGGACGGCGAGGCCGGCTCATGGATGTGGATCACGTCGAAGGTGCCGTCGTGCAGCCAGCGCCGCACCCGGGCCGCGGACAGGAAGCCGAAGTTCAGTCGCGCCACGGAGCCGTTGTACGGCACCGGAACGGCCCGGCCGGCCGAGACGACGTACGGCGGCAGTGGTGTCTCGTCGTCCGCGGGGGCGAGCACGGAAACCTCGTGCCCGAGGCGGATGAGGTGCTCGGCCAGGTCGCGGATATGGAATTGGACGCCGCCCGGCACGTCCCAGGAGTACGGGCAGACGATGCCGATCCTCACGGGGAGCCCTTCGTCGGATCGAGATCCGCGAGCCACAAGCGCTGCAGCATGTGCCAGTCCTCCGGGTGATCGGCGATACCGGTGGCGAAGGCATCGGCCAGCGCCTGTGTCATGACAGACGTCTTCTCGGCCCGGGTACCTGTCTCGGGGACCTCGACGGGGGGATGGACACGCCCCCGCATCTCCGGCGAGTCGTCGTACCAGAGCGTCACCGGCAGCAGCGTGGCGCCGGTCTGCTGCGCCAGCAGGGCCGGCCCCGCGGGCATCCGGGTCGCCTCGCCGAAGAACTTGACCTCGACGCCGGACGCGGACAGATCGCGTTCGGCGACCAGGCAGACCAGACCGCCGTCGCGCAGCCGGCGGGCCAGTGTGCCGAACGCCGAGCCCCCGCTGTGCGGCAGGACCTCCATGCCGAGGCCCTCGCGGTAGGCGACGAAACGGTCGTACAGCGATTCCGGTTTGAGGCGCTCGGCGACCGTCGTGAAGGGCGTTTGGAGTTCGGTGGTCAACCAGGCGCCCGCGAGGTCCCAGTTGCCCATGTGCGGGAGGGCCAGGATGACGCCTCGGTCGGACGCGAGGCAGTCCGTGAGGTAGTGCAGGTCCTGGGCGTCGAAACCCGTCCGAACGCGCTCCTCGCTCCAGGCCGGAAGGCGGAAGGACTCCATCCAGTAGCGCAGATACGAGCGCATACCCGCCCGGGAGAGCTCGGCGAGCCGCTCCGGGGTCGCGTCGGGCACCACGCGCGCGTAGTTGCTCTCCAGGCGCCGTACGCCCTTGCCGCGCTTCTTCCAGACGATGTCCGCGACAGCGCGCCCGAGGCGCACGGCGACCGGCTCGGGGAGCTTCTTGATCGTGCTCCAGCCGGCCGCGTACGCCCCGTCCACCAACCTCTCCTGGAGGCTGGTCACGACGTGGCCCCACTGTTCTGGGCGGCGGCCGCGTCCGCCTCCGCGGACTCCCGGCGCACCGTGACGACGCGCTGGATCAGCGTCACCAGGCTGCCGACGGCGACGATCCACAGGGCGACGGGCAGCAGCCACCGGATGCCGGGCACGCCGAACTTGTGCAGCCCCGCCAAGCCCGCCGCGACCAGCGAGATCACCAGGCGTTCGGCGCGCTCGATCAGGCCGTTGACGGCGACCGGCAGGCCGATCGACTCACCACGGGCCTTGGTGTACGAGACCACCTGGCCGCTGGCCAGGCAGAAGATCGCGACGGCGCACAGGACGTTGTTGTCGCCGCCGCCCGCGTACCAGAGCGCCAGGCCGCCGAAGATCGCGCCGTCGGCGACCCGGTCGAGCGTGGAGTCCAGGAAGGCGCCCCAGCGGCTGGTGCGGCCGAGCTGGCGCGCCATGTTGCCGTCGACGAGGTCGGAGAAGACGAAGAGCGTGATGACGACCGTGCCCCAGAAGAACTCCCCCCGGGGGTAGAAGACCAGCGCGCCCGCCACGACTCCTGCCGTGCCCAGGAGGGTGACCGTGTCGGGGCTCACCCCCCGGCGGATGAGAAACGCGGCGAACGGTGTGAGGACACGCGTAAAGAATGCACGCGCGTACTTGTTCAGCATGGCCTTCCCGAGGGTCGGTGTCGCCGTGCGGCCCCTTATGGCTACCGGCTGGCCCATCGTAGTCACGCGCGCGCGTGTGCGACGGTCGGGCACCCGCACCCCGCGTCACGACGGGATGCCGCCGGTGTCATGGCGCGATCGCGTCCGCCGTATGGACGCACCGTGAAGCGAGTGCAAAGCTCGAAGAACCGCGGGCGTCATCGGTGCCGCACCGCACGCGGATCCGGTATGCCCGCGCCCACAGTGACCTCACCGTGCACGGGAGGCAAGGCCATGGGCGACAAGGCGAACGCACACCCCGGAGCCGCCGGCAGGGCTACGGCGGCCGACCACCCCGCGTCCGTACGGAATGTGGTGCTGGTCGGCCACAGCGGATCGGGCAAGACGACTCTGGTGGAAGCTCTCGCGCTGACGGCGGGAGCGGTGAACCGGGCGGGCCGCGTGGAGGACGGCGGCACCGTCTCCGACTACGACGAGATCGAGCACCGGCAGCAGCGCTCGGTGCAGCTCTCCCTGGTACCCGTCGACTGGGACGGATACAAGATCAATATTCTCGACACCCCCGGATACGCCGACTTCGTCGGGGAACTCAGGGCCGGTCTGCGCGCTGCGGACGCGGCCCTTTTCGTCGTCTCCGCCTCGGACGGCGTGGACGGCTCGACCCGGTTGGTATGGGAGGAGTGCGCGGCGGTCGGCATGCCGCGAGCCATCGTGATCACCCACCTCGAAGCGGCCCGGGCCGACTTCGACGAGATGACCCGGACCTGCGCGGAAGCCTTCGGCGCGGACGACCCCGACGCCGTACTGCCGCTGTACCTGCCGCTGCACGGCACACCGGGACCCGACGGGCACGCGCCCGTGACCGGGCTGATCGGGCTCCTTACGCAGCGGCTGTTCGACTACTCCTCCGGGGAGCGCAAGGAGGCGGAGCCGGGCCCCGAGCAGCTGCCGCTGATCGAGGAGGCGCGCAACCGGCTGATCGAGGGGATCATCGCCGAGAGCGAGGACGAAACCCTCATGGACCGCTACCTCGGCGGCGAGGAGATCGACGTCAAGACACTCGTGCAGGACCTGGAGCGGGCCGTGGCGCGCGGGGTCTTCTTCCCCGTACTGGCCGCCGCCCCCGCCCCCGCGGGCGCCCGTCAGGGGATCGGCACGGTCGAACTCCTCGAGTTGGTCTGCGGCGGTTTCCCGACTCCGCTGGAGCGCGCGGCACCCACGGTGACCACACCGGACGGCGCGGCGCGCGAGGTCAAGGCGTGCGACCCGAACGGGCCGCTGGTCGCCGAGGTCGTGAAGACGGCCAGCGACCCCTATGTGGGCCGGGTCTCCCTCGTACGCGTCTTCTCGGGCACCCTGCGCCCCGACGAGACGGTGCACGTCTCCGGCCACGGCCTTGCCGACCGCGGCCACGAGGACCATGACGTCGACGAGCGCGTCGGCGCCCTGTCCAGGCCGTTCGGCAAGCAGCAGCGCGCCCTCACGCACTGCATCGCGGGCGACCTTGCGTGCGTGGCGAAACTCAACCGGGCGGAGACCGGCGACACGCTCTCGGCCAAGGACGACCCACTGCTCATGGAGCCCTGGCAGATGCCCGACCCGCTGCTGCCGCTCGCCATCCAGGCGCACAGCAAGGCCGACGAGGACAAGCTCTCGCAGGGGCTGGGCCGGCTGGTCGCCGAGGACCCCACCATGCGCCTGGAGCAGAACCAGCACACCCACCAGGTCGTTCTGTGGTGCCTGGGCGAGGCCCACGCGGACGTCGCCCTGGAACGGCTGCGCAACCGCTACGGCGTCCAGGTCGATGTCGTACCGCACAAGGTCTCGCTACGGGAGACGTTCGCCGACAGGTCCGCGGGGCGCGGGCGCCATGTGAAGCAATCCGGCGGCCACGGTCAGTACGCGATCTGCGAGATCGAGGTCGAGCCCCTCCCTAACGGCTCGGGCGTCGAGTTCGTGGACAAGGTCGTCGGCGGGGCCGTACCCCGGCAGTTCATCCCGTCCGTCGAGAAGGGCGTGCGCGCCCAGGCCGCCAAGGGCGTGGCCGCGGGCTATCCGCTCATCGACGTACGGATCACCCTGCTCGACGGCAAGGCGCACTCAGTGGACTCCTCCGACGCCGCGTTCCAGACCGCGGGCGCGCTCGCCCTGCGCGAGGCGGCCGCCGACGCCAGAATCCATCTCCTGGAACCAGTGGCCGAAGTGACGGTTCTGGTCGGCGACGACTACGTGGGCGCCGTGATGAGCGACCTGTCCGGGCGTCGCGGCCGGGTCGTCGGCACCGAGCAGGCGAGCGGCGGGCGCACGCTCGTACGGGCCGAGGTCCCGGAGATCGAGATCGGGCGGTACGCCGTCGATCTGCGCTCCCTCTCGCACGGCACCGCACGCTTCAACCGCAGTTACGCGCGGCACGAGCCGATGCCGCCTCAGGTAGCCGAAAGGATCCGCGAACAGGCCCAGGACGGCTGACAGTTCAGTGCGTCATCCGTCGCTCCATTCATCACTTCGTTCGTCGCTCCATTCATCGCTCCATTCATGGCTTCGTTCGTCGCTCCATTCGTCGGCGGGCGGCTTCGGCCGTCCGCCGACGAATGTCGGTCACGGCCGATACCCTGAGAACCTGATCAAGACGATGACCTGATCAACAGGTGTGCGGGGCAGGTAAGTCGGGAAGAGCCGCAGGAGCGGGGTGCGGCGGCGATGGGGGCGGAAGTGGCGTTCGACGGTTTCGATTTCACTCCCGGGGCGCAGGTGCCGCTCTCGGGCTCCGCGGGCCAGACGGCGGCGACCTTCGCCCTCGCCTCGGCGGCGTACCGGGACAGCGACGTCGCGGAGATCCTCAAAGCCAACAACGAATGGCACGAGTCCACCGTCAGCCCCGGCCGCAAATGGGCGACGATCTTCAAGCCCAACCTCGGCGAGGCCTTCGGGCGGGCAGTGGTGGACCGCATGCTGGGCGCGGAGCGCAAGCCGCTCATCCAGTCCTTCGGCACCGAACCACAAGTCGTCGTCGAGCACTGTCTCGCGGCGAACCGCATCCGCAGGGAGCGGGACAACTGGCTGTCGGCCGTGATGGTGCTGTGCGGCGTGCTCTTCCTGCCCGGACTCCTGGCCTGGCTGCTGGTCTTCCAGCTCCGATCCATGATCGCCAAACAGACGAACAAACGCGCCGGAGCCCTCGCCACCGCGCTCCTGGTCGCCGTCGGCGCCTTCGCCGTGCTCTTCCTCATCCGCATGCCGTTCACCGGCTTCTGGGCCTGGTACGCACGCGCGTCGGTCATCCTCCCGGTCGTCGGCTGGCTCTGGGCCAAGCAGATCTGCGAACGCACCGCCAAAGACCTGCGCGAGCGCTGGGACAGCCTCCTGTCCGGCGGCGGCATCGGCGCCAAGATCCCCGAGGCCGTGCCCGGCAGCCCCGGCGAGACCGCGGCCGAGCGGCTGCGCCAGTCCCTGGCCCACCTCAGCGCCGAGCAGCAGTCGAACTCGGTCTTCTACGCCGGCCCCAAGGGCATACTCGGCATGGGCACCCGCTGGGGCAGCTGGCAGCTCGCCGAGGACCTGGTGCCCAAGGACCCGGACAAGGAGATCCACCCCTTCCGCAGCTGGGACGTCATCCGCTCCGTCCACGACAAGCTCCGCATGCTGGAGCGCGGCCCGCTCAACACCGGTGGTTTCACAAAGCCTTCGATAAAGCACTGGATCGTCTCCCCGATCGGCGAGAACGCCAAAGCGGTGTCACGCCCGGGCGGTACGGACGTGGAGGCGTACACGCTCAAGACCCACGCCATACAGGACATCTGCAACAAGCAGCAGTTCGGCAGCGGCGACCGGCACTACCTCGGCGTTCAATGGACGCTGTGGGACGGCCAGTTGATCATCACCATGCTGATCACCGTGACCGTGCTGCACGAGACGCTGCGCATCGAGATCACCGGCCATGCGCTGGGGCCCGTGCACTCGCTGTTCACCAGCAAGCCCGAGGCGCCGACAAAAGAGGTCGCCAAGGCCGTCAAGTTCTGGGAGACCCGCAAGGTGAAACTCCCGCTGGTCACCACCGACGAGGTCGTGCGACTCACGGCGCGCGCCCCGCTCACCGCGTACCCGCCGCTGCTGAACTGGCTCGGCGGCTCCCTGACACTCCCCGAGCCCTTCGGCCTCCGGCACGCCTGGGCCGACCAGCCGTGGCGGCACCGCTTCATGGCCGACGACGCGCTGCGCGCCGCGACGCCCGTGCTCCGCGTGGTGCACGCGGCGGCGATCAAGGTCCTCGACGAGAACGGCGTCGACACGGAGAAGTTCGGCAACCGCTCGTCGTTCCTCAGCGGAGCTGTCCAGGACCCGTCGCCGCGGAAGGCGGACGCCTACGACGCGTAGGCCTCCGGCGGATTCGCGGGGAAACGACGGTGGGTTCGGTGCGGGTCGTGGTGGGCTGATCGAGCCCACACGGCGGAGCCGCACCTGGCACGGCCCCGCGCCCCTCGTATGCCGGGGCGCCCGCGACAAGGCGCCCCGGCACAGCGGCCGACTACCGCGCCGGCCAGGCCTCTGCCAGCATCTTGCGGGTGTCCGCGAGGAGCTGGGGCAGGACCCTGGTGTGGCCTACGACCGGCATGAAGTTCGTGTCGCCGCCCCAGCGAGGCACGATGTGCTGGTGGAGGTGCGCGGCGATGCCCGCACCCGCCACAGTGCCCTGGTTCATACCGATGTTGAAGCCGTGCGCGCCCGAGGCGGTACGCAGCGCGGTCATCGCCTGCTTGGTCAGCTCACCGAGTTCGGCGGTCTCCGGGTCGGTCAGATCGGTGTAGTCCGCGACATGGCGGTAGGGCACGACCATGAGGTGGCCTCCGTTGTACGGGTACAGGTTGAGCACCGCGTACACCTGCTCACCGCGCTTGACGACGAGCCCATCCTCGTCGGACTTGGCAGGAATCGAGCAGAACGGACAGCCGTCCTCGGCTCCCGGGCCGGTGGGCTTGTTCTCGCCCTGGATGTAAGCCATCCGGTGGGGCGTCCACAAGCGCTGGAACGCGTCCTGCGTTCCCACTCCGATCTGCTGCTCCGGCTCACTCGTCATGTGGGGAAGCATATGGCTTCGCCCGTTCGCGGCGTGTCGGCGGGGGCCACACAAAAGGGCCTGCGGCCAAGCTGGGGCAATGGACGACGACAGCCCACAGGCCCGCTGGGAGCGGCGCACCGAGATCCCGCTGGGCCTGGCGTCACTGCTGTTTCTCTCCCTGTACGCGACCCTTGTCCTGGCCCACGGCCTGGCCGAGGAGTGGAAGAACGCCTGCCGGGCGGCCCTGCTCGCCACCTGGGCCCTGTTCGCCGTCGACTACGCCGTGCGCTGGCGGCTGAGCGGGCAGCGCCTGCGCTTCGTACGGACACACTGGCTGGACACCCTGGTACTCGCCCTGCCCCTGCTGCGCCCACTGCGGATCGTCAAGGTCTACGACGCGGTACAGCACCGCCACGGACAGCCCCGATTCAGCCTGCACGCGCGCGTGATCACGTACGCGACCCTCTCCGTGACCCTCCTCGGCTTCGCCGGCGCCCTCGCCGTCTATCAAGCGGAGCACGCGGCGCCGAACGCGACGATCCTCACCTTCGGGGACTCGGTGTGGTGGGCCTGTTCCACACTCGCGACGGTCGGCTACGGCGATGTCACTCCCGTCACACCGTGGGGGCGGGTGATCGCCGTGGGACTGATGGCCTGCGGCCTGGCACTGCTCGGCGCGGTGACGGGGTCGTTCTCGTCGTGGCTGTTGCAGGTGTTCGCGCGCGAGGGCGACGAAAGGCCCCCGGGAGCCTGAGCATCCCGGGGGCCTCGCACGACATACACGACACAGGCGTCGGAGAATCGCCGTACGCGTCAGACCTGCGCGCGCTCCTCGACGACCTTCACGATCTTGGCGATCGCCTCGTCGACCGGGATGCCGTTCTCCTGCGAGCCGTCGCGGTAGCGGAAGGAGACAGCGCCGGCCGCCATGTCCTCGTCGCCCGCGATGACCATGAAGGGCACCTTCTGCTTCTGCGCGTTGCGGATCTTTTTCTGCATGCGGTCCGACGACGAGTCGACCTCGACGCGCAGGCCCTTCTTCCTCGCCTCGACGGCGAACTTCTCCAGGTACTCGACGTGCGCGTCGCCGATCGGGATGCCGACCGCCTGCACCGGCGCCAGCCAGGCCGGGAACGCGCCCGCGTAGTGCTCGAGGAGCACCGCGAAGAAGCGCTCGATGGAGCCGAACAGCGCACGGTGGATCATGACCGGCCGCTGCTTGGCTCCGTCCGGGCCGGTGTACTCCAGGTCGAACCGCTCGGGCAGGTTGAAGTCGAGCTGCACGGTCGACATCTGCCAGGTGCGCCCGATGGCGTCCTTGGTCTGGACGGAGATCTTCGGCCCGTAGAACGCGGCGCCACCCGGGTCCGGAACCAGCGGAAGACCCTGCTTCTCGGCCACCTGCCGCAGCGTCTCGGTGGCCTCCTCCCAGGCCTCGTCGGAGCCGACGAACTTCTCCGGATCCTTGGTGGACAGCTCGAGGTAGAAGTCGGTGAGGCCGTAGTCGCGCAGCAGGTTCAGCACGAAGGTGAGCGTCTTGTCGAGCTCGTCGGCCATCTGCTCGCGCGTGCAGTAGATGTGCGCGTCATCCTGGGTGAAGCCGCGGGCCCGGGTCAGGCCGTGCACGACGCCCGACTTCTCGTACCGGTACACGGTCCCGAACTCGAAGAGGCGCAGCGGCAGTTCACGGTACGAGCGGCCGCGCGCGTCGAAGATCAGGTTGTGCATCGGGCAGTTCATGGGCTTGAGGTAGTAGTCCACGCCCTCGTCGAGCTGCATGGGCGGGTACATGCCGTCGGCGTACCAGTCCAGGTGGCCCGAGGTCTCGAAGAGCTTCCCCTTGGTGGCGTGCGGGGTGTAGACGAACTCGTAGCCCTCTTCCTCGTGGCGTCGCCGCGAGTAGTCCTCCATGACCCGGCGGATGACGCCGCCCTTGGGGTGGAAGACCGCGAGGCCGGAGCCGATCTGCTCCGGGATGGAGAACAGGTCCAGCTCGGAGCCGAGCTTGCGGTGGTCACGCTTCTCCGCCTCGGCGAGGAAGTCGAGGTGCGCCTTCAGCTCGTCCTTGGTCGGCCAGGCGGTGCCGTAGATGCGCTGGAGCTGCTTGTTCTTCTCGCTGCCGCGCCAGTATGCCGAGGCGTTGCGCATCAGCTTGAACGCCGGGATGTTCCGGGTGGTGGGCAGGTGGGGACCGCGGCAGAGGTCCTTCCAGCACAGCTCACCGGTCTTGGCATCGAGGTTGTCGTAGATGGTCAGCTCGCCGCCGCCCACCTCGACGTCCGCGCCGTCGGCCCCATCCTGAACGGCCGCGGATCCCTTGATCCCGATGAGCTCCAGCTTGTAGGGCTCGTCGGCCAGCTCCTCGCGGGCCGCCTCGTCGGTCACGACGCGCCGCGAGAAGCGCTGCCCGCGCTTCTGGATCTCCTGCATCTTCTTCTCGATGGCCTTGAGGTCATCGGGGTGGAAGGGCTTCTCGACGTCGAAGTCGTAGTAGAAGCCGTCCTTGACCGGCGGGCCGATGCCCAGCTTGGCCTCGGGGAAGAGCTCCTGCACGGCCTGGGCCATGACGTGCGCGGTGGAGTGGCGCAGGATGTTCAGGCCGTCCTCGGAGGAGATCTCGACCGGCTCGACCTCGTCCCCCTCGGCCAGCGCGTACGCGAGATCCTTGAGCTCGCCATGCACGCGGGCGGCGACGATGGTGCGCTCACCGGCGAAGAGATCGGCGGCCGTAGTGCCCGTCGTCACCGCGCGCTCTTCCCGCTCGGAATCGCGTTGGATGATCACACGGACGTCTGACACCGGTCTCTCCTGACTGAAGGTGGTCGCGTACGTAACCACGCACGCACCCGGAATCGTACCGAGCCGGAGGCATCACCCGCGAAACGGTTAACCGTTGCGCTGGTCACGGCCGCTCTCAGTCCCCGCTGCACGCCTCCTCGAAGAAGTCCAGGTTCTCCTGGAGCGACTTCATCAGCCGGTCCCGCTCGGCCTCGTCGACCTGCACGGGCACGACTTCGGAAGGGTCGGTGAGCCGACGGAATCCGCCGCGGCTCTCCAGCCGCCCGTGCACCCGCACCGGCAGTCCCACAAGATGTGCCTGTCCCGCTATCCGGTACGCCTCCTCATCGAGGGTCATCCGGACGTGCGAGACCTCCGCCCCGGCGATGACCCGCAGCCGGACGGTGCCCTCGCCGCGCGGCTCCGACCTGCGCATCCGCACCACGGCACCCGTGATGCGCACCGGCATGGACGGCTCCTCGCGCAGATACCGGGCCCCGGCCTGGCGCAGCACGGGCAGGTCGCCGGGCGAGAACTCGATGGCCTCGGCGGGGGCCGCGCAGCCCTCGGGGACTCCGGCGGCGGGTGCCCACTCGACGGCGATGCGGGCGCCCTCCGTGCCGCGGACGAGGGCGACGACGGCCTCGGTCAGTTCGTGGCTGACGCCCGCCTCGACGGCCGCGTCGAAGGCGTCCATGCCGCCGGTGGCCCGCTGGTAGTCGATGGCCTCGCGGGCGGCGTACAGCGCCTGGTGCAGGCGTACCGAGAGCGGTCGGCCGGTGGTGACGGGCACGAAGGCGGTGAGTCGGCGTCCGCCGGGGTCGGCGCCGACGAGGACGTTCTCCAGGGCCGCGGCGGCCGGCCTGCGGTGCCGGGCGCCGTAGTAGCCCGCACGCGCGCGCGTGGCGAGCGCCGCCGCGAGCAGCATCTGGCGGGCGGCCATGCGCAGCCGCTCCTCGACGCTCCAGGGCGTGGCGCCCACGGGTCCGGTCGGGACGTCCCGCCACCAGCGGATCTCGTCGCTGGGCACGGCGAGCGCGACCAGCACGTCGCGCGCGGACGGCGAACCGCTGCGGGAGAGCGCGACGAGCGCCTCGCCGAGCAGGTCGTCGCTGTCGGGGAAGGCCCGGTTCTCCGGCACGAGCAGGCTCGTACCGCCGCCGGCGGGTCCCGGTGGCGTCCACCTGCCGTACCGTCCCGCCGCTCCCCCGCGGCGCTGCCAGCCGTGTCGGTGCAGGAGGGCGCTGAGCACGGCGGGGTCGACCTGGCCGGGCTCGGGCGGCTCGGTCCACTGGTCTTCGACGGGGTGCGGCCTGACCGGCCGGAGGGGTTCGTCGATCGGGCGGTGCGTCACGGTCTGCCTCCCGTCCCGACTCGCGTCATCATCTCGCAGAGCGCCCGGTCGTCGAAGATGCGCGAGGTCGGTATTCGCACGGTGGTCCGGGTCCGGCCGGTGATGGCGTGGCCGGCGAGGTTGGTCCAGTAGCAGCAGTGCCGCAGGTCGAGGCGGTCGTGGCTGGCGCGCAGCCAGTCGTCCTGGGACCTGGGCACGAGCATCACGACCAGTATTTTGTGCACCGAGACCGGGGTGCGGGCCAGCTTCTCCAGGTGGGCGTTGTCGAGCGTGAAGGAGAAGGCGGGCCCCGGCGGGTTCGGCGGGATCTGGTACGTGCACTTGAGTTGCACCTTGATGGTGACCTCATCGTCGACCGTGTGCCCGGGGGCGCTGTGGCTGACGTGCCAGTCGATGCCGTTGTCGGGAAAGGGCTGGGACAGCGAGCAGCCCGCGGCCGCCGCGACGGCGTGCAAGTAGCCGACCTGCAGTGTCTCCATGCAGGCGGTGGTGGCGAGTGTGCCGCGATGGGGTGCCGTCCGCTGGGGCAGCAGCCCGCCCCGCTCGGGCTGCGCGAGTGCCATGAGTCCAACAGCCTTCCAAGCCAGAAGAGTCCGCGCGCCGGGCCGCTGATCTGCAAAGACCCGTACCTCTGTTGTCTCCTTCCGGCGTACGGCGCAAACAGCCCGGGTATCACCAAACGGGCAGAAGACGGTGCGTCAGCTGCCGAGGGTGAACGAGGAGTTGTGTCCATATGACGTGCTGGTACGAGGGCCCTTTGGCCGCGTTCGACACGGAGACCACGGGCGTGGACGTCGAGACCGACCGGATCGTGTCGGCCGCCGTCGTCGTCCAGGACGCCACGGGTTCCCGGCCACGGGTGACCCGATGGCTGGTGAACCCGGGAGTGCCGGTGCCCGAGGGGGCGACGGCGGTGCACGGGCTGACGGATGAACATCTGCAGCGCAACGGCCGTTGGCCGTCGCCGGTGATGGACGAGATAGCCAGGATACTGGGCGAGCAGGCGGCGGCGGGCCGTCCTCTCGTGGTGATGAACGCGCCGTTCGATCTGACGCTGCTGGACCGGGAGTTGCGCCGTCATCGCGCCTCCTGCCTGGATCGCTGGTTCGAGACGGCGCCGCTGCTGGTACTCGATCCGAGGGTCCTCGACAAGCATCTGGACCGCTATCGCAAGGGTCGTCGCACGCTGACCGATCTGTGCGCGCACTACGGCGTGGCGCTGGAGGGCGCGCATGACGCGGAGGCCGACGCGCTGGCCTCGATGGATCTCGTACGAGCGGTCGGGCGCCGTTTCGCGGCCCGGCTGGAGCGGCTCTCCCCGGCCGAGTTGCACACCTTGCAGGCGGTGTGGCACGCGGCACAGGCGCGGGGCCTGCAGGCATGGTTCGCGCGCAGTGGTTCGGAGGAGGCGGTGGATCCGGCGTGGCCGCTGCGTCCGGAGCTGCCGGCAGCGGCCTGATCGGCCTGCGCATGCAAAAAAGCCGGTCCGTCTGTGACGGACCGGCCTTTCCCGGTGGGCGATACTGGGTTCGAACCAGTGACCTCTTCGGTGTGAACGAAGCGCTCTCCCACTGAGCTAATCGCCCGGGAACGCACTGAACAATACAGGTCCCCGGGGGTGTCGTTCAAACCGCTTCCAGGTAGGCCGTGAGACCCCGCTGTCCCGCGCGCATCATCAGGGCGTGATTGGCGCGGAAGACGGGGCGGCCCGGCACGGCGAGCCGCCGCATCAAGGGCTTTCTCACGTCCACCTCCTGGTCGTATCGGGCCCGGGTGCCAAAAACGTCGGAAGTGAGCGTCCAGCGCGCCCAGCCGTCGAGGTCGCCGGTCATGGCGATCTCCAGGACGCCGGCCGTGGGGTCGCGCCGCACTTCCTGGGCGGCGAACACCAGGTCGTACGGCAGGAGTGAGCGGATCCGAATCGTGCCGCTGCAGTCGTCGATACGGTTCACCTCGCGCACCTGGGGCCACCACAGGGGGTAGTCATCGGCCTGTTCCAGGGCGGCGTACACGCTGACGGGCGGCGCGGGCAGCTTCCACACGCAGCGGAAGCGGTAGTGACTCCAGTCCATATACGGAGTGTGCCCAAACGGACATCTGAGTACGGCATGAGTACCCGCACTCATGCCGTCGAACGTGACCGGGGCCACACTCCGGAGCATGACCCACTTTCCGCCCCTGGCCGAGGAGTTGCGGCTTCTCGATGGCGAGCTACGGCAACTCGACGCGCGCCGGGCCTTGTTGCTGGCACGCCGCGCCTGGCTGATCGCCGCGCTCCAGCCGGTCGTGCCTCCCGCGCCCCCTCGCGCGCGTCGGCCCGAGACCACCGCACCCGGAGTCCAGAACGTGCTCCTCGTCCTCGGCGGCGTGCTGCTGACCGTCGCCGCGATCGCGTTCACCCTGGTCAGCTGGGGGCGCATGGGGATCTCCGGGCGGGCGGCGGTGCTCGGCGCGGTGACGCTGGCGGTGCTCGGCGGGCCGGTGCCGCTGCTCAGGCGCAAGCTTCGCTCGACGGCCGAGGCGGTGGCGGGGCTCGGTCTCGCCCTGACGGTCCTGGATGTGTACGCGCTGTACGAGGTGGCGTTCCCGGGCGTGGCCGGTCTCGGGTACGCGGCAATCGCGTCGGCGGTGCTGGCGGGGGTGTGGGCGGGGTACGGGCTCGTCCTCGGCGGTCCGCACCGGCGCTCGGACCAGTCGACGGCGACCGCCGTCCCACCCCTGCCCGCGGGCCGACCTCAGGCGACCGGCCTTCTGCACCTGCCTCTGCCCGCGGCCATGGCCGCGGCCCAGTTCCCGCTGATCCTCTGGGCGGCCGCCGCCGACGCGGGTGCCCCCACCATGACGGCCGCACTGCTGCTGACGGCGGCGCTCGACACCGCCGTCGCGCTCCGGGTTCCCCTGCGGTCCGTACGTCTCGTCGCCACCGTGGGCGCGTACGGCTCGGGGGGCTGGGGCACCTTTGCGGCCGGCTGGCTGTCCTGGACGGCCCCCGGCCCGAGCGCCGCCGCCCGTGCGGCGGCGCTCCTTCTCTTCGCCGCGGCGATCGCCCTGGCGGCTGCGCGGCACCTGCCCGACCCGAAGCCGAAGGCCGTCACCGCGCTCGCTCTGACCGGCGGTCTGATCACGGTCGCCGCGCTCGGTGGGGTGCTGCGCCCGTCGCTGCCGGACGGCTGGACGGTTTTGGGGTATCTGGCGTTCGGCGTCGCTCTGTCGGCGGCGCTCCGCACCCGTCTCCCCGAGCCCCTGAGGCGCGGCCTCGTCTGGGCCTCCGGCTCTGTACAGGCCGCCGCCGTGGTGTGGACTCTGCCGCTGCTCGCCGTCGTGCTGCTGGGCCCGGTCGGCCGGCTGAGGTCGATCTGGTCCGGGTCTCCCGCGACCGCCCGCGACGCGGTGACGATCGATGCTCCCTGGCCTTCGTACGCGAGCACGGCCCCGGTCGTCCTCGTCGTCGTCGCCGGCGTGCTGGCCGTGGCCGGACGCGGCACTGCAGGGCGACCGCGAGCCGTCGCCGGCGCGCTGATACTCACCTGGGCGACGGCGCTCGCACTCCCTGCAGCCCTTGAACTCCCTTACACCGTGGGACTGTTGATGCAGGGGCTCACGACCGTGGCAGCCCTGGCGTATGCCCGTTCGGCGGAGTCCCGGTCGACTCCCCTGGTCCTGGCCTTCCTCACCTCCGTGAGCCTCGCGTGCCTCGCGCTGGCCTCCGAGGGCGTGACGCTGGGCGTCCTCGCCGCTCTGACCGTGCTGTTCGCGGCCATGGCCGGGCAGCCGCAGCTCGGCCCGGTCTGCGCACCCGCGGCCCTCGGGTACGCCACCGCCCTCGCCTGTGCGGCAGGGGCGTCCCTCGGCTGGCAGCCGCAGCACACCGCACTGCTGGTGCTGGTCGTACCGGCCGTCGCGGCCCTGCTCGCGGCGCGTCTCGGCGGCTCCCCGACGACCGTGCCCGTCGAGGTGACGGGTGCCGCGGCCGGCCTGCCGGCCCTCGGTCTCACGGCGGGTGATCCGCCGATGCTGGCCCTGGTCCTGGCCCTGTGCGCGGTGATCGCCGCGGGCACCGCCGTACGAGCGGACCGTCGCCCCATCGGATATGCGGCCGCCGCCTTGTTCGTACTCGCGACCTGGATCCGCCTGGCGGCCTGGGACATCGGCTCCCCGGAGGCGTACACGCTGCCGGTGACCGTCCCGGCGTTGCTGGTGGGGGTGGTCAGACGTCGCAAGGACCCGACGGCCTCGTCCTGGACGGCGTACGGAGCGGGGATTTCCGTCACGTTCGTGCCGAGTCTCCTCGCGACCTGGGGTGACCCTCAGTGGCTGCGCCCCCTGCTGCTCGGGGCGGCGGCGCTCGCGGTCACGCTCGTGGGCGCCCGCCATCGGCTGCGGGCTCCGCTGGTCCTCGGGGGCGCCGTGCTCGTCCTGGACGTGCTGCACGAACTCGCCCCGTACCTCGTGCAGGTGGCCGGCGCGCTGCCCCGTTGGGTACCTCCCGCACTCGCCGGTCTGGTGCTGCTCGCACTCGGTGCGACGTACGAGCAGCGGATCCGGGACGCGCGGCGGGTGCGGGAGGTGCTGGGGAGGATGCGTTAGGGCCTGTCCGGCCGATCATGCCGCAGACGCGGGGTCCGGCACGCCGATCTGCGGCGTTGTCGTCGGTTGCCGACTCCCCCACTCTCGGCTTCACTCGAGCGGGGGGACCCCCATCGCGTCGACGCCCTCCTCCGCCTTGCAGCTCGACGCACCAGACCCCGCTCACCCGCGCCGACAAAGCGCCGCCGCTTCCCTCCGACCTGATCCGCCGGACAGGCCCTGATCGAGTAGCGCTACGGCATCTTGTCGCCGAGCAGCGCCAGGTTCTCGATCGCGGCGAGGCCGTACAGGGCGGTGTCGTTGGTGCTGATCCAGGTGGCCTCGCTGCCCGGGACCAGTGTGACCGGGCCGCTCAGCGGTTCCGTCTTCCAGGGCGAGGACTCCATGTAGCCGTCGGAGCTGTAGAACTTCGTCCACGCGCGCTTGGCGAGCGTCTCGTCGCCGGTCTGGACGGCGGCGTAGGCGTCGAGCCGCGAGTGGCCCTGGAAGAGCAGCAGGGAGCCGAAGTTCGAGCCGTACCGGGCCGCCTGTTCGGTCTTGGTGGCGTTGAAGTAGCGGCAGTAGTCGAAGTAGGCCTCGTTGAACTTCGGCATGTCGACGAGGTCGATCAGTTCGGCGCACAGCTCGTTGAGCCCGAAGACGGCGGAGAGGTGCGAGACGCCGACGACGGGCGACGCGGCGACGGCGAATCTGCCGGTGTCGAGGTCGTACAGCCCGCTGCCCTGGACGAAGCCGTTGGGCTGGGCGGCGATCGTCTCCATGGTGGAGAGCACCCGCGCCTTGGCCTTCTCCCACTTGGGACCCTTGCGCTCCCACTCCGTCAGCCACGCCGACGCCAGCCCGCTCCAGTCCGTGCCGAAGCCGATCGACAGGGCGTGCCGGTCGGGGGTGTACGGGTCGGTGCGGATCTTGCGGATCGGGTCGAGGACCAGGAACGTCTCGTCGCTGTCGACGTTGGCGTGCATGAGGTCGCCGACCCGCTCGTCCGCGGTGAGGAAGTAGTAGTAGCGGCGGTAGGTGGTGTTGGCGATGCGCTGCTGCTTGGCGCTGTCGGCGTAGTGCTGTACGCCGTGCCGGGTGCCGAGGCCCGCCCACTGTCCGAGGTGGTAGACGTCGACCTCGCCGGTGTGCCGGGTCATCGCCTCGGCGAAGCGGAAGATGTCCGCGCGGCCGGAGCGGAGATACGCGAACCACAGCCAGAGATCCGGCGACAGCTCGGAGTTGTCCCAGGCGTACCCGCCGATGTCGTACCGCCACTGGTGCCGGGCCGTGTCGTACGTGTGCATGATGTCGCCGTAGTCCCAGAAGCCGTACCAGCGGCGCTGCTCCACCTGGTCCTTGTAGTAGGTGAAGAGGAAGTCGAGGTGGTCCTCGATCTTCGCCTTGGCGGGTGTGGAGCGGTCCGGCTCGGAGTACAGGCCGGGGCCGAAGACCTTGGCCTTGATGAGCTGCTTGGGCGGGGCCGCGAGTTGCGGCAACACCCGTACGGCGGCGACCTGTTCGGCGAGCTTCTCGGGTGTGGGCGTGGACTCGTTGGCCCAGAAGAGGAGTTCGGAGGTGCGGGCGATGCCGTACGGGGTGCCGAACTCGGGTTCGTAGTCCTCGTAGGTGATGTTGAGGCCTTCGAGCTGCTCGGCGAAGGTGTCCTGGCCCATGCCGTCGTGGTAGAAGCGCAGGTCCATGGGCTGCGCCTCGGGCGACCAGAGCCAGAGAGTGACCTCGGCCTCGTCGGTCTGCGCGTCGCGGATGTCGAGCTGAGCGGGGTACTTCTCCCAGAAGTCCCTGAGACCGAAGGAGAATCCGCCGCTGGGGCCGCCGACGTAGCCGAAGCCGCTCGCCCGGCGCCCGCCGCCCGCGCCGATCCAGCCGTGCCCCTTCTTCGTCCGCTTGCGCAGCCCGAAGCCGTCGGCCGAGAGCTGGGAGAGGGTGTAGTCGCCCCACTCGGGGATGTACTGCAGCCGAGTTGTCACCCGCTGGTCCCAGGTGGACGGGTCGGGCAGCTTCTGGCCCGCGAACTGGGCCGCCTGCACAGCCGCGCCCGGGTCACGGCGCAGTCCGGTGATGCCCTTGACGGCCTCGCGCAGCAGACCGGTGCCCTCGCCGCCGATGCGGATGTGCCGGTCGTACGCCGCGTCGCGCATCGGCACGGAGAAGCGGACGCCGAGCCCGCGGATGAAGTCGCCGCTCGACTTCCCCGGTTCCTGCTTCCCGTCGAAGGTGATGGTGTGCACCATGCGGAACGAGTCGGCGCCCGCGTAGAAGTACAGCCGGATGGAGAAGGGCAGCCAACTGCGGTGGCCCTTGCGGTGCTTGCCGTCGATGCGGACGACGGCACGGATCGGGCCCTCCTGCTCGACCGCCACCTCACCGATGACGCTCTCGAACCGCTCGTACTTCTCCGCGCCCTGGTCCTCGTCCTCGATCTCGGGCTGGCGGATGAGGACGAGCCGGCCGTTCTTGGCGATCTCGACGGAGCCCCGCTTGACCGACTTCACCAGCGTGGAGCCGCTCTTGCCGATCTGCGCGGTGATGACCCCGGTCGATATGTCGATGGTGCCGCCGCTCTTGTCGACGGTCACTTTCTTGTCGGGGGCGGCGGTCGTCCCGGCGGCGAGGGTGAGCTTGCCCGAGCCCGAACTGACCGCGTGCGCCGTCCACTTGAGGGATCCGTCCGGCCAGTACGCGATCGGCCAGGACTGCACCGGCACGTCCTTGCCGTCAGCGTCCGTGAGCGCGAAGGTCTGGTCCTCCTGGTATGCGCCCTTCGGCCAGGGCACACCGACGGTGGAGCCGGGGGCGGCGCCGAGGCCGCCGTCCTCCAGCCAGTCCAGGGTCACCGGGTCCGCGTCCGCGGCCTCGACTCTGGGGGCCGCCTGGGCGTTCGTGCTCCCTAGGGCCCAGCTGAACTGTGCGGCGGCTCCGGCGACGGCAGCCGCCTTGAGGAGGGACCTGCGGGGAATGGGAGACATCAGAATTCAGCCTTACCTTTCCGTGCGGGGAAGTCAGGGGCATGACAGATAGAGGGACGACGCCGAGGGCGCCGACCTGCGAAGGGCTCACCGGTGGCGGTGGCGCTCCTCGACGGCAACGGCCGCCGCCGCGACGGCCCCCAGGACGGGGACCGCCAGCGGCGCGATGAAGAAGGCGGAGGAGGCCACCACGGCCAGCCCGCCGACGAGCAGGAAGGACCCGGCGGGGTCGAGGACCGTACGCCGCCCAGCAGCCGCGAGCAGCGCACGCCAGGAGGCACCGGGCACCCAGACCGCCGCCGCGCGCAGCCCGGCGACGGCCAGGCCGATCAGCGCGAAGAGACCGACGGCGCCGACGAGCGGGCCACCGGGCAGTCCGGCGCGCACGGCCTGGACGTCCACCCAGACCGCGGCTGCCGCGGCCCAGCCGACGGCCCCGGCGATCCAGCCGCCCCGAAGGGCCGAGCGGAAGTCGGCGACGAACTCCCGCCAGCCGCCCGCCTCGTGGGACGTACGGCGCCGCAGATGCCGCGCGCCGGCGGCGAAGGCGGCAGGATAGGTGACCAGCGGCAGCGAGGCCACCGCGATCCACACCCCGGTGAGCAGACACTCGGCGAACACGGCGAACCGCTCGCCGAAGACGGACTCCTTGCGCGCCTTCACGCGTGCTTGGGCCATGGTGACCGCCTCAGCCCTTCAGTCCGGAGGTCGCCATACCGTCGATCAGGTAGCGCTGGAAAGCCATGAAGAAGGCGATGACCGGCACCAGCGCCACCAGCGACATCGCGATCATGCTGCCGTAGTTGGAGATGCCCTCCTGGTCGCGGAACATCATCAGGCCGAGCGAAACGGTGTACTTCTCGGGGGTGTTGAGGTAGATCAACGGCCCCATGAAGTCGTTCCACGCGTTGATGAAGGTGAAGATGGCGCTGGTGATGAGGGCGGGGCGGCACAGCGGCAGCACGATGGACCAGTAGGTCCTCAGGTGCCCGCAGCCGTCCAGCTTGGCGGCCTCGTCGAGCTCGCGCGGCAGCCCGCGCATGAACTGCACCATCAGGAAGACGAAGAACGCCTCCGTGGCCAGGAACTTGCCCGCGACGAGCGGCACCAGCGTGTCGATGAGCTCGAGCTTGCGGAACATCACGTACTGCGGGATGAGCAGTACGTGATACGGCAGCAGCAGTGTGCCGATCATCAGCGTGAACAGCAGGTTCCGCCCGGCGAACCGGATCTTGGCGAAGGCGTACGCCGTCAGCGAGCTGGAGAGCACCACACCGGCCACGGCCAGGCCCGCGTACATCAGCGAGTTGGTGAAGAAGCTGGTGATGGAGATGCCGGAGATTCCGTCGGCGAGCCCGGAGAAGTTCTCCCAGACCGGGTTGGCGGGCAGCAGGTCGAGGCTGGCGATGATGTCCTTGCCCGGCTTGAAGGCGGCCCCGACCACCCAGATCACCGGATACAGGATGACCGCGAGGATGACGAGCGCGCCCACGTGCCAGGCGAGCGATCCGAAGCGCCGCCGCTCGTTCGCGGTCGTCACAACAGGGCTGGTGACACTGGTCACTTGGCGGCCTCCTCGTAGTGCACCCACTTCTTCTGCGACCAGAACAGGACCGCCGTGACGAGCGCCACCGCGACCACCAGCGTCCAGGCCATCGCGGAGGCGAAGCCCATCTGGGCCTCCTTGAAGCCCTTCTGGTAGAGGTAACAGGTGTAGACGAGCGTGGCGTCGGCGGGCCCGCACCGGGTGTCGGAGACGACGTACGCGGAGCCGAACACCTGGAACGCGTGGATGGACTCCAGCAGTACGTTGAAGAACAGCACCGGGGAGATCATCGGCAGCGTGATGTTCCAGAACCGCCGGAGGGGACCGGCCCCGTCCATCTCGGCAGCCTCGTACAACTCCTGCGGCACCTGCTTGAGACCGGCCAGGAAGATGACCATCGGTGCGCCGAACTGCCAGATGCTCAGGGCCACCAGGGCGTACAGGACGTAGTCCGGATTGCCGATCCAGCCGCCGACGTCGAGCCCGAAGATCTTCTGCGTACGGTCCACGACGGCGTCGTCGGAGAACAGCGCCCGCCACACGAAGCCCACGGAGACGCTGGCTCCGATCAGCGACGGCATGTAGAACGCGGCCCGGTACAGGGCCTGTCCGCGCCGCTTCTGCGCGAGCAGCAGCGCCACTCCGAGGGCCAGGAGCAGCTTCAGCGGCGTGGCCACGACGACGTACTTGAGCGTGACCTCGACCGACTTCTGCCAACGCGGGTCCTGGAACATCGTCGTGAAGTTGTCCAGCCCCACCCACTGGGGCGGCGTGAACAGGTTGTAGCTGGTGAACGCGTAGTACAGCGACGCGATCATCGGCCCCGCCGTGAGCAGCAGGAACCCCGCGATCCACGGCGACATGAAGAGATAGCCGGCGAGGTTCTCGCGGCGCCGCCCGCGCCGCCCGGCGGCAGGAGCGGCGGACCGCCTCTTCGCCGGGCGCGCGGGCGCTTCCTTGACGAGCGTCATGGTGGTACGTCCCCTCAGCCCGCGAACGCGGCCTTGGCCTCGCTGAACAGCGCCTTCGCGGCATCGGCCGGCTTGGACTTGCCCTGGGCGACCTCGCCGCCGAGGCGCAGGAACGCCGCCTCGATGACGTCGGCGCCGGAGGGGTGCGGGGTGATCTTCCCGAGCACGCCCGCCTCGGCGACCTCGTCCTCGTAGGCCGCGACACCCTTGTTGTTGGCGTCGGTGGGCTTGAAGGCGTCGTACTGCTCGGTCGTGGCGAGGATGCCGCGGTCGTAGCCCATGATCTTGCCGACCTCGGGGTCGTGGACCATGAAGTCGATGAACTGGGCGACCTCCTTGGGGTGCCTGGTCCCGGAGAAGGCGCTGAGCATCAGCGAACCGAGGTACTGGCCGGTGTCCTTGCCGTCCGTGGTGGGGATCGGCGCAAGCCCGTAGTCCGACTCACCCTCGCCCTCGTAACGGATGGAGAAGTTGTCCCAGGTGAACTCGGACGCGGCGAGCCCCGCCGAGAGACCGGACTTCGGCTTGACCTGCTCGATCTTCTTCGGGTCGGCGACGAGCCCGGACTTCACGCGTTTGTAGCCGTCCTCCCACCACTGCGTCAGATCGTCCTCGGTGAAACCGAGATCGGAGTCGGTGAAGAAGGCCTTGCCGTTCTGACGCAGGTACAGGTCGTAGAGATACATGATGGCGAAGTAGCCGGTGTCACCGGCGATCTTCAGCTTGTCCTGGATCGTCTGCAGCGCGTCGAAGTAGTCGTCCCAGGTCCAGCCGAACTTCGGCTCCACGCCCGCCTTCTTGAAGGCCTTGAGGTCGATGACGAGCGACATGGTGTTGGCACCGACGGGTATGCCGATCTGCTTGCCCTCGACCTGACCGTTCGCCAGAACGCCGTTGCGGAAGTTCTCCAGGTCCAAGTTCCCCGCGTCCGCCTGCGACTTGAGATCCATCAGAACACCGCGCTTGTCGTACTTGCGCAGGAAACCGACCGCATTCTGGAAAACGTCCGGCGGATTCCCACCGGAGGCCTGGGTCTGGAACTTCTCCCAGAATGCCTCGTAGTCGGTGAATTCGGGCTTGATCTTAATCTTCGGGTACTTCTTCTCGAAGAGCGCGATCGTCTTCTTGATGGCGATGGTGCGCGGCTCGCCACCCCACCACGCATAACGGAGTGTCACATTCCCGTTGCCCGAACCGCCGTCGCCGCCGCAGCCCGTCGTCGCGGCCAGCCCCAGCGTGGCCGCCGAGGCCCCGGCCACCTTCAGGATCGTTCGCCTCTCAACATTCCTGCTGGTTCCCATGGTTGGGCCCCCTCCCCACAACGTCATTGTCGCCTGCATGAATCGTTTCAAGTAAGCGCTTGCTGGCACAAGGTACGGAGGGCTTCCGGGCGCGTCAATGATTCGGACAGGATTTGATGTAATGCAGTTCACCCGCGTGACAGTGCTCACGGAGGGCGCCTACCCGCCGCGGGCACCCGACTGGGCAGGTCCGACGCGTGCGGTCGACCCACCGAACAGGAAACGACGAGTCGGGCGAGATGCGGGACGGGCCGAAAACAACCGTGACACCAAAGGGGCCGGCGTCACAGGAGCGAGGGCGATCGGGGGTGTACTAACCGAGGGTGAGGGGACGGGGGCCGGCCAGCTCTCACGCCACGTCGGTTCGAACTGGCGCACCCACTGGCGGTGTTCGTCGTGGACTGCAGGGGCGCGGACATCGACAGCCCCCGCCCCTCCGGTGACCGGGCGGAGACTCCCGACTTTGGAGGCCGTCGGCCTGCGACCCTCGGGGGGCGTGCGTCGCCCCCGTGAACCGATGCGCCGGGTCACCGCCTACCGGCCTGGCGAACCGGCGTTCGCCCTGGCCAGAGGCTCGGTCACGAGAGCCGGCACGGGGAACTGCCGTCCGCGCGGGAAGTGACCGGGGCCTGGGTAGCGGGTGCGCCTCGGACCTGCAATCCGTACACGGAAGCGGCGCTCATGGGTGGTCGTCCGGGAACGACTGGGTGGTCGTCCGGGAACGACTGGGTGGTCGTCCGGGAACGACGAAGGCGACCTGGACCACGATTCCGTGGACCAGGTCGCCAATCGCATACGTGGGCGATACTGGGATCGAACCAGTGACCTCTTCGGTGTGAACGAAGCGCTCTCCCGCTGAGCTAATCGCCCGGGCGCAGGGAGAACATTACCCCATGTCAGAGGGGGACTCCGACCAGCCGAAGAGCCTTCAGGGCACCGCCGGAAGGAGCACCGTCATTCCTTGATGTTCCAGGGCATCTCGAGGCCGAACTTCCAGAGGTAGACGGCGCCGAGGGCCGCGACGATGACGAGGCCGACGGTCGTGAGGATGATGTTGCGGCGCCGCACCTTGGGGTCGAGCGCCCGCTGCGTCGCCTCCGTGACTTTGCGTTTCGTCCAGCGGAGCACCAACTGCGCCCAGACGAACTCGGTCGCCCAGATCGCCATGCCGCCGAAGATCACCAGCCAGCCGGGCCCCGGCAGCGGAAGCATGACCACGCCCGCGGCGACGACCGCGAGCCCCACGATGAAAACGCCCACCTGCCAGCTCATGTGCAGCGCACGACGCGCCTTGATGAATTCCGGCGCCCGCGAACCGAGCGCGCGCTCGATCTTCGACTCGTCAGCAGCCATGGCGACATCGCCCGGCTCGTCACTCCCCGTATTCATACAGCCATACCCTACCGGAGAGAATCCAGTCACCGGAATGGCCCTATCCGGCGAAGGGACTCTCGGCCGGATGAGTTACGTAAAGGCACGCAAAACACTCAGAGGGGTTTACAACGGCACCGTAGGTGGCATGTCGATTTCGCCGACGTGCGAATCCCCGAGCGCACACTGAGCGAAAGGCCCTGGCGCTTATGAACACCACGGTCAGCTGCGAGCTGCACCTGCGCCTCGTTGTGTCGAGCGAGTCCTCACTGCCTGTTCCCGCAGGACTGCGGTATGACACGGCCGATCCCTACGCCGTGCACGCCACCTTCCACACCGGAGCCGAGGAAACCGTCGAGTGGGTGTTCGCCCGCGACCTCCTCGCCGAGGGCCTGCACCGGCCCACCGGTACCGGCGACGTCCGTGTCTGGCCGTCCCGGAGCCATGGTCAGGGCGTCGTATGCATCGCCCTGAGCTCCCCGGAGGGCGAGGCCCTGCTCGAAGCCCCGGCGCGGGCCCTTGAGTCGTTCCTGAAGCGAACGGACGCCGCCGTGCCCCCCGGCACGGAACACCGGCACTTCGATCTCGACACCGAGCTCTCACACATCCTGGCCGAGAGCTAGCGAGACACCACAGAGCCGCCCGGCGCCGTCCACTCGGGGAGACGGCTCGGGCCTAGACAACCACATAGGGCACAACCAGATAGGGCACAACCAGATAGGGCACAACCGCATCAGACACAACCGCATCAGGTGCAACCTCATGAGAGTCAACCTCATGAGGCACAACCGCATAAGGCACGCACACCGGCGCCGTCGCCGCGGACTTCCCGCGGAGGCGGCGTCGGCATGCGTGGTCCGGGGCGACTTCGGCAGGGGGCGGCGACCGCGCCGACGCACATGACCCGCGGCCTCGCCCTGGACCCCCCGGCCCGCATGCCCGGCGCCTCTCCCCCACCCCGGGAAGCCACTACGATCGGCCAGCATCGGCGGGCGCCCGCCCGACCCCCCAGGCCAGGGAGCGAAACGTGCTGATCACCCACGACACCCGGTGCGCCCTCGACACCGTGGTGGATCTGGTGAACACCTCGCCGGACGAGCACACGAGGGACGGGCTCGCGGATGTCGCATCCCTCGCCGATTTCGTACGAAACCACGAAATCAGCGATGTCGGTGTGCTGTCCGAGCGCGACCTCGCGGCCGTACGCGAGGTCCGCGGCCGGTTCGCCGGGATCTTCGCGGCCGACGACCCGCGGACAGCCGCCGCCTTCATCAACGAACTGGTCGCCGCGGCAGGCACCACACCCCGGCTCACCGACCACGACGGCTACGACTGGCATGTGCACTACTTCGCGCCGGGTGCCTCGGTGGCCGACCACCTCGCGGCCGACTGCGGGATGGCGCTGGCTTTCTTCGTGGTCGCCGGGGAGCAGGACCGGCTGCGGCGCTGCGAGGCTCCCGACTGCCGGCGCGCCTTCGTGGATCTCTCCCGCAACCGCTCCCGGCGTTACTGCGACAGCCGGACCTGTGGAAACCGGCTCCACGTGGCCGCCTACCGGGCGCGCCGCAAGGAAGCGGCGGGCTGAACGAGCCACGGGACGGGCGACGGGGCGACCCGAGCCACAGGACGGGCGACGGCGACTGGGACAGGACGGGCGACGGAGTGATTGAGCCGCTGGACGGGCGCGGGCTGACGGAGCCCTCGGCGGGTGACGCCAGGGGCCCCGTGTACGGCTCAGAGCAGCAGCAGGTCGTGCAGCGAAGCCATGAGCAGCAGACAGCCGATCACCGCAAGGAAGATCATCAGCGGTGGCTGGGAAAGCGCGAAGAGACAACCTCGCCGCTCCTCTGGCGGGGCGGCGGTGTCGCTCTGTGTTGTGTCCAGCATCTCGCGGGCGATGATGGCGCAGCCGCCACCCCCTACGCGATCAACGCGCCCGGAATGACCGGTAGTTCGCCAATATCCGTGATGCGCGGTGACGAACGTGATCACTTCCGCGCCTTCGCATGATCTTCTGTGTCGTTTCAGGCCGTCATATGCCGTGCTTCTTCAGGATGGCTTCGATGTCGCTGAAGTCGTCCCCGGCACCGGTGGCCCGGGGCTTCGTCGCGGGCCGGGACGCCGGGCGGGAGGCCTGGCCGAGCGAGGGCGCCGAGGACGCGGGGGCCACCGCGTCGCGCTGGGCGGCCCGGGCGGCAGCCTTGCGTTCCTTCCGCGTCCCGCCGCCACGCCGCTCCACGGCTCGCGTCGTCATGAACAGCAGCCAGGCGCCGCCGAGCACGGCGAAGCCCGCCCACGCGGTCGGACTGAACGCGGTGTCGGCCACCCAGCCGACAGCGCCGGTCATCACCAGGCCTACCGGCACCAGCGAGTAGGCGGCGATACGGGCGGCGGCGAGGAAGCGCTTGCGGTAGGCCGTGACCGCGGCGATCCCCAGGCCTGCCGCGGAGACGGCGGAACAGACGGTCTCGGCAATCATCCGGTCCTCCAGGGCAGAGCTCGGTCGCACAAGGGCGGTTCGTCCCTTCCATCCTGCACCGCCGCCCGCCCGATATGCCATGCTCCGGGCGGACCTCAGGGAGATCTCCGGGTAGGGGTCCTCCCCAGGTCCCGGTTGGGGCGTGGGAGCCGAGGCTGGGAGACTGGATTCCATGAACGACTCCGCCACCGCCCGCACCACCGCCGTCCTGGACGTCTGGTGCGAACTCCAGTGCCCCGACTGCCGCCGCGCCCTCGACGACCTGCACGCGCTGCGCGCCCGCTACGGCGACCGGCTGGAGCTGCGGCTGCGGCACTTCCCGCTGGAGAAGCACAAGCACGCCTTCGCCGCGGCGCAGGCCGCCGAGGAGGCCGCCGAGCAGGGACAGGCCTGGCCGTACGTAGAGGCGCTGCTCGGCCGCGTCGAGGAGCTGGACCGCGAGGGAGAACCCTTCCTGGTCGAGGTGGCCCGTGAACTCGGCCTGGACGCCGAGGAGTTCGACACGGCCCTGATCGACGGCCGGCACATCCTGATCGTCGACGCCGACCAGGCCGAGGGCAAGGCCATCGGCGTGACCGGCACCCCGACGTATGTGATCGACGGCGAGCGGCTCGACGGCGGCAAGAGCCAAGAGGGCCTGCGCGAGCGCATCGAGGAGATCGCCGACCGGCTGCTGGCCGAGGGTGCGTAGCCCTCGGGGCCCCAGGAGCGCGGGCCGGGGTTCGGGGTGGGCAGCCCTCAGAGCAGAGACTCGTCTCAGCCCTCAGGGCAGAGTCATGCCCTCAGAGCAGGGTCTTGTAGAGGTGGTGCGAACTCGTCGTGTAGCCAAGTGACTCGTAGAGCTTCTCCGCCGAGGTGTTCCCCGCGAAGACGTTGAGGCCGATGCGGTCCCTCCCGCCGGCCACCGCCTGAGCCTCGGCCAGCAGCATCAGGGTACGCCCATGCCCGCGCCCCCGGTGCTCCGCGTCGACCTCGACGTCCAGCACGTACGCCGTTTCGGGCCACAGGCCCAGCCACAGGGTGCCGACCGGTGCCCCCTCCTGCTCCAGGACGCTGATCAGCGTGTTCTCGCTGGCCAGACCGTCCGGGAGGAGCCTGGCGTGTCCCTGGTCGGTCTTGCGGTACGCCTCGGTCTCGGGCACGCCCCACGCGATGAGAACGCGGGCGAACTCCTCGCGTTCGTGCGCCAGCCAGGGCACGTACTCGGCCTCGGTCATGGGCCGAGCGACGCTGCCGGCGGGCAGTTCGGGCAGGGGGGCGTCCAGCCGCTTGGTCATGTTCCGGTTGCTCAGGACGTAGCCGAGCGCCGTGGCGAGCCGGAGCGCGGCCGCCGCGTCGCCGGGCACGGCCGTCTCCACGCGCCGACAGCCCCAGCCGCGCGCCACCTCCTCGGCGGCGAGCACGGCCACCGTGCCCCGGCCCCGCCCGCGGTCCGGTTCGTCGATGCTCAGCTCGCCGACCCGGGCCACGGTGGGGCCGTACTCGGGATGTGTGGAGAGCTGTATCCCGCCCACGGGACGGCTGTTCACGCACACCTGGTAGCGGCGTGACAGCATTCCGTCGGCTCCGCGCTGAAGCGGCTCGGTCGGCCGCAGGGTGGTCGTCATCACGGGTGTTCTACCCGCCCCGCGGCATGTCGTCATCCCAATTTGGCGGCTTCCGACAGGAGCCACCGACCGCGTCCGTCCTGCGGGTGACCGCGTACGGGTTACGGGTCGAGGTCGTTCCCGGCCCGCTCGTCGAAGATCCGCATCGCCTTGGCGGTCACCGGGCCCGGCGCGCCCGGGAGTTGGCGTCCGTCGACCCGGTGCACGCCCTGCACATCCCGCAGGGTGGACGTCAGGAAGACCTCCTCGGCGTGCTCCAGGACGTCGAGCGGCAGATCGGTCTCCTTGGCGCCGGTCCATTGGACGGTGAGCGCACGTGTGATGCCGGCGAGGCAGCCGGAGGCGACCGGCGGGGTGTGGATCTCGCCGTCGAGGACGACGAAGACGTTCGAGCCCGTGCCCTCACACAGCTGCCCGACGGTGTTGGCGAACAGCGCCTCGGACGCGCCCTGTTCACGCGCGCGGGCCAGCGCGACGACGTTCTCGGCGTACGAGGTGGTCTTGAGGCCGGTGACGGCGCCGCGCTCGTTGCGGGTCCACGGCACGGTGATCACCGCGGTGGAGTCGGGGCGCCGGGCGGACTCGCCGAGGGCGACGACCAGAGTCGGACCGTGCTCACCACGGTCGGAGCCGAGCGGGCCGTGGCCGCCGGTGTACGTGATCCGCAGCCGGCCGAGTGCCATCGGGTTGGCGTCCAGGACGGCGGCACAGGCGTGCCGCACCTCGTCGCGGTCGGGTTCCGGCAGCCCCAGGCCGCGCGCCGAGCGGGCCAGCCGGTCGAGGTGTCGGGTCAGCGCGAACGGCCGGCCGTCCACCGCCTTCACGGTCTCGAAGATGCCGTCGCCCACGGTCAGTCCGTGGTCGAAGACGGAGACCCGGGCGGATTCGATGTCCTGCAAGCCACCATCGAGCCAGAGCTTCACTGGATTTCACCTCGCGAGAACGTGCCGGGCCGATCGTCCGACGTGCTTCCACTCTCGTACGTATCTCCGTACGCACCCGACGCTACCGCGAGGAGTCTCGATGCCTTCAGCTCGGTCTCCCGCCACTCCGCCTCGGGATCGGAGCCCCAGGTGATGCCGGCGCCGGTGCCGAACCGCAGGACGCCCTCCGCCCGGTCGATCCAGAAAGTGCGGATGCCCACGGCGAGCTCTGCGGTGCCGCGGTCGGCGTCGACCCAGCCGATGCCCCCGCAGTAGGGGCCGCGGGGCGCGGTCTCCAGAGCCTCGATGATCCGCAGGGCGCTGGATTTGGGCGCGCCGGTGACGGAGCCGGGCGGGAAGGCGGCGGCAAGGAGCTCCGGCCATCCCACGTCCGCGCGCAGCTCTCCGTGCACGGTGGAGACGAGGTGGACGAGGCCCGGGTGCTTCTCGACGACACAGAGGTCGGGGACGGTCACGGTGCCGCTGGCGCACACCCTGCCGATGTCGTTGCGGACCAGGTCCACGATCATCACGTTCTCGGCGTGGTCCTTCTCCAGGAGGTCCGCCTCGGTGCGTCCGGTGCCCTTGATCGGGCCCGACTCGACGACACGGCCCGTGCGGCGCAGGAAGAGTTCCGGGGACGCGGTGGCGATCTCCACGCCATGGCCGGACAGGCGAATCGTTCCGGCGTACGGCGCCGGATTGCCGCGCGCCAGCAGGGCGGTCAGCGCGTCCACATCGGCGTCGGGGGCGAGGGGCGCGGACAGCACCCGGCAGAGGTTCGCCTGATAGACCTCGCCGGCCGCTATGTGCTCGCGGATACGGCGTACGCCCGCGGTGTACGCGGCGCGGTCGAGCGACGACTTCCAGTCACCGGCCGCGGGCCCGCGCCACTGCCCGGGCACCGGCGCGGGCACGGACTCCTCACGTACGTCCGCGAAGCGGGCGCAGACCAGACGTCCCTCGAAGTCTGCGGACACGGCCCAGAAGCCGGCGGAGTCCAAGGCCGCGGGGTCGCTGGTGACGTCGAGGAGACCGGTCGCGACGAGGCCACCGAAGCGGGCGAGAGGAGGGAGGTCGAGCACGCAGTCGAGTCTAGGGCGGGTGACCTGCGGGTGCCCTGACCGTGTCCTTGAGCGGGCAGACCGCAGCACGCTGCACAAACGCGTTTTTGTACTGGCCCGGGAATCCGCTAGAGTTCAACACGTCGCCGGGACGCGCAAGCGATCCGGAAACGACAAGCGGACGTAGCTCAGTTGGTAGAGCGCAACCTTGCCAAGGTTGAGGTCGCCAGTTCGAACCTGGTCGTCCGCTCGCAGGAAGTGGGGGATCTTCCCGAACCCCCACACTCCTGGTGGAGTGGCCGAGAGGCGAGGCAACGGCCTGCAAAGCCGTCTACACGGGTTCAAATCCCGTCTCCACCTCCAAGGACGATTAGCTCAGCGGGAGAGCGCTTCCCTGACACGGAAGAGGTCACTGGTTCAATCCCAGTATCGTCCACTGGATCTTCTCGAAGATCCGTACCCGCGCGATTAGCTCAGCGGGAGAGCGCTTCCCTGACACGGAAGAGGTCACTGGTTCAATCCCAGTATCGCGCACTGGATCTTCTCGAAGATCCGTACCCGCGCGATTAGCTCAGCGGGAGAGCGCTTCCCTGACACGGAAGAGGTCACTGGTTCAATCCCAGTATC